>CBDURF010000272.1:0-1831 GCA_965369705.1 uncultured bacterium | reverse complement strand
CGGGCCGTGTCCGGACAGCTGCCCACGCAGGGGCCTCCGTGCCAGGCGTCGCCGTTGCCGCCCAGCAGTCCGGTGAGGCGGTTCACGATCCGGGCCAGATCATCTTCCGACAGATCGGCCAACCCGATACCGGAAACGGCGCTGAGATTGCCCGCCATCGCCGCAGCGGCCTGGACAGTCGCCGGATCTGCCGGGGCCGACCCGCCGCCGACATCGGTGATCATGGCCACCCGACGTTTGTGCCGCGGTTCGGTGCATTCGGTGGTCAGAAAGACGTCGACGATCTGGGTGGCCAGGCTGGAGCCGATCAGCCCCGCGCCCAGAGTCAGCAGGTTGGCGTCGTTGTGTTCGCGTCCGTTCCGGGCGCTGGACAGATCGTAGGCCATGGCCGCCCGCACGCCGGTCACCTTGTTGGCCACCATGGACGAACCGATGCCCGCCCCGTCGATCATGATGCCCCGTTCCGCCTGCCCGGTCGATACGGTTTCGGCCACTTTGCGGGCAAAGACCGGGTAGTCCACGGCCGCGGTGGAATCCGTGCCCTGGTCCAGCACCTGGTGCCCCTGACCGGCCAGGTGTTCGATAAGCTTGGTCTTCAGATCGAAACCGCCGTGATCGGCTCCAATGGCGATCTTCATGCTTCGGCACCTCGCCTTCCGGCCTGTTCCGGCCGGGCTGTCAAACGAAATCCATCCTTACCGGCCATCCCTATCAGTCACCGCAATCAGGCTCAATCTTTACCAGACCTGCGATTTGTCCTGGCCCCCACCGCCTTTTTCGCTGAAGTCCCCCCGGGCGAAGCGCCCCTCGCCCCCCAGGGCCCGGTTCAACCGTCGGATATGGTTCTGGAACGCCTGGCGGCCCTTTTCCGTCAACTCGAAGCAGGTCACCATCCGGTTGCCCTGCCGCTCCCGTTCACGGGCCAGATAGCCCGCCGCGGTTAATTTGTGGGTCTGGACATGAAGATTGCCGTCCGCCAGCCCGGTCTCTCTCCGCAGCGCGGTGAAGGTCCAGCGTTCACCGCCGACGACCGTCGCCACGATGGCCAACCGCGCCGGGGCACCCAGTATATCGTCAAGATCCTGTACCTTCATGTCTGGAGCGGCATCTTCATGGTTTTAACTTCATTTCATGAAGTTTTTGCTTTTCGATGTCACTATACTTCGCACAGTGAAGTTATCGACCTGACATCGTGTAATGTCAAGGGTATTTTCCTGCCCGTCTTGGTGAGACTTCTGCAGAGGGTGGTCATGAAACCCTTCTCGATTAGGAATTGGGTGGGCAACCAAAACGAACAACTCATGTATTTTACTTCATGGTTTTAAGTTAAATGAATCAGCCGTTAGCATGAAACCCGGGAATCGGTCAACCTCCAGGGCGATGACTTTGTTCTCAAGCGCCCCGGGTTTCCGTCCGATGCTGGACTCTGGAACCGGACCGCAGCCTGGCGAGAAGGAAAATAGTTATCCCGGCGCGGTCACTATCCAGGAAGGAACCGGTAATGGTGGACATGAAGACGATCCTGGCCCACAACACGGACTGCCCAGTGCGCACCATCGGCGGCGGCCTGGTCATCGTGAGCCCCGAGGATAACGAAACCCACTCCATCGAGGACATCGGGGCCTTCATCTGGAAACGGATCGACGGCAAGAACGACCTGGACACCATTTTGGACGACATCCTGCGGGAATACGAGGTTGCCGCCTCGACCGCGGCCAAGGATCTCCAGGATTTTATTACTCAATTGAGGGAAGCCGGCTTGGTCCTGTCCTTGTAGGTTGTGCCTCCGAAATTGTGTTTTTCCTTCTCCCCTTGCTCATCGCCTGACCAA
>CBDURF010000271.1:0-2137 GCA_965369705.1 uncultured bacterium | reverse complement strand
TCGTAGGGACCCGCCGCCCAGAGCACTCCTTCCGACGTGGGGTTGGTCAAGGTGCAGGTCATGGTGGCCAGCAGGATGCTATCCTGATCGTAGCAGGTCGCCGCGGTGCTCAGAACGCCCACCAGGGGGTGGCCCACGTGCTCGAAGTCCGGACTGAACTGGAAATCGCGTATATCGACCTGGGCCCCGCAGCAGACCTGATGAATAACCCAGGACAGCGAGGTGAAAGGCTGGCCGACGGGTTCGCCCGGACCCGGTCCGAACACGCAGGCGTACAGCGTGAATTCCTCGCCGGAAGCGACCTCAATGGTGTCCACGTACTCATTCGGGGAGGCGCTCAGCCCCACCCGGGGATACGCGATCTGGCCCTGGGCGACAGTTGCGGTCAACAGGACCAGGACTACAAACAGGACCTTGGTGGAAAAGCGGGATATCATGCGACCATCCTCGGGGCAAAAGGCGTCTCCCGGGCGGGCTTGCAACCGCCCGGGAGTCAAAATAAGAGTCATTTAATAGAGTATACGACCGTCCCCGCGCAAACCGCAAGAGGTCCCGTTACTTGAGGAGGGTGACCTTGAGCCTTTGGGTATCCTCGCGACCTTTGACCATCACGAAATACATCCCCGAACTCACCAACCGGCCGGATCGGTCCCGCCCGTCCCACACCAGTTCGTGGGTTCCGGTGCTGAACATCCCTTCGCCGAGGACGTGGATCAACCTGCCATCCACCCCGTAGATCGAAACGCGGACGTCCTGGGCCTGGGCCAGCTCGAAACTCACCGTCGTCCGGGGATTGAACGGGTTCGGCGCGGCCATCACCTTTTCGATGGCCGTCGAGGCGACCGGAACCTGGTCCATGGCCTTTTCGCCGGTGCAGGAGACGGGCTTGGCGCCCAACGTCCCGCAGGGGGATCCGGTCTGGGCCAAGGGGGAAGTCGACTCCAAATGGAACCGGTTTTCGTCGCTCGGTGATACCGAGCAGAACTGGGGATCGACCGACAGATTGCCGTCCTGGGAGGCCATTTCCTTGAGCAAAATGGCCCAATCACCTATGGAGTTGCCATGGATGTCCGTGCAGGTGATCTGAGGCAACAACTGACCCGACACCGCAATGCCGCGCCCCTGGTTGAAGGCCACGATGGAGCCGGTGATCAGCGGGGCGGAATCGACGATCAATATGCCGCCTTCGAGGATCCAGCCCTTGTTGTTCGTGACGGTGCAGTAGTCCAGGTTGATCGGCCCGTCGGGGTAACTGGCCAATCCCCCGCCGAAACGGGCCTGATTGTCGGCAATCGTCGTGCGCAGGAGATCCGGATACGAAAAATTGTCGGCGAACACCCCTCCCCCGAATCCGCGAATGCCCTCGGCGATGTTCCCGATCAGATCCCCGTTCTCCATCCGGGGAGACGAGCCCCCGCGACACGACAGACCTCCCCCCCATTCCGCCCGGTTGGCCAGAAAATAGCAATCCGTAACGAGGGGAGAAGAATTGTAACTGAGGTCCAGGGCGCCTCCGCCGCCGTTGGGGGCGGCATTGGCGTAGAATTGACAGGAGACGATCTCCGGCGAGGAGTTGGAACACCGGATCGCCCCGCCGTGGCTGTCGGCCGTGTTCGCTGAAAAAACGCAGTTCTCGATCCGGGCGTTGCTGTTGCTGATGAACAGGGCGCCACCGCTCTGGTCGTAACTGGACAGGCCCTGGGCGTGGCCGTTTATGAACGTGATGTTCCGGATGGTCACTGTCTCGGACCGGCTCTCCAGCAACAGGATGCGGCCCTGCCGGTCCCCATTGATGATGACTTCCTGGGGCTTTGTCCCCATCCCGGCGATCGTCACCCCGGCGGGCACGACCAGGTCGGATTCCAGATAGGTTCCCGGGGCGATTTCGATGACATCGCCTATGCCGGCGATTTCCAGGGCGCCCTTCAGGGTGGAAAATTGGGTCGGCACCGCCAGAGTGGCGGCTTGGGCATTGAAACCGAGAAGGGAAATGGTGATCGCCATCAGGGCGATTGCAGGTCGGGGAATCATTCTGTCCTCCATGGTGGCCAGTCCAGGCCCTATTCCGTGGTCTCCATTCCCCCTGCCCTTGACACATGGGTATGGCAAGGACCAGTCCACTTCGAGAGGATCAAGT
>CBDURF010000270.1:0-2154 GCA_965369705.1 uncultured bacterium | reverse complement strand
GCGCGGTAATCGATCTTGATCTGGCAGGCCACGCGGGCGCAGTCCTCGGCCATGCGGTCGAAACACTGCTTCACCACGGCCATGACTTCGTCGTATTCACCCTCGAGGCAGGTTCCCATGGGACCCAGTTTGTAGGGCAGGCCGCTTTCGTCGATGATCTCGAGATTACGTCTCACGAAATCGCTGACGCTCTCGCCCTTGTCGGTCGGATAGAGGGAAAATTCCAACAGGACCATGGCCATGCTCCTCAGTCGGCGGATTCGGACAATTTCACCCGCTTGGCGGCTTTTTTCCGGTTGTTCTCGTCGAGGATGGTCTTGCGCAGGCGAATGGACATTGGTGTTACCTCGACGAACTCATCATGGTTCAGGTACTCCAGCGCCTCTTCAAGACTCATCTTTACAGGCGGGGCGATCTTCATCTTCCGGTCGCTGCCCGACGCGCGCATGTTCGACAGCTGCTTGGCCTTCTGGGCGTTGACCACCAGGTCGTCGTCCTTGGTGTATTCCCCGATGATCTGCCCGGTGTAGAGATTGTCCCCCGGCTCGATGAAGAACACGCCGCGGTCCTGAAGACCGTCCAGGGCAAAGGCGACCGCCCGGCCCGGATGCATGGAAATGATGCTGCCGTTGATGCGTTCGGGGATCGAACCCTTGAAGTATTGGTACTGGTGGAAGCGGTGATGCATCACGATCTGACCGGCCGTGGCCCGCAGCATCTTGCTGCGGAACCCGATCAGCCCTCGGCTGGGGATGTGGAAATCGAGGAAGGTCCGTTCCTCTTTCTGCACCATCTTGATCATCTCGCCCTTGCGGGTGGCGGCGTACTCGATGACCGTGCCCGCCAGGTCGTTCGGCACGTCCACGGAGAGGATCTCCACCGGCTCGGCCTTCTTGCCACCGATCTCCTTGTAGATGACCTGGGGTTGGCCGACCATGAACTCGAAGCCTTCGCGGCGCATGTTCTCCATCAGGATCGAGAGATGCAGGATGCCCCGGCCCGACACCTTGAATCCGTCCCCTGCTTCTTCGACCCGCAGGGCCACATCACGTTCGGACTCGCGGAAGAGCCGGTCGCGAACCTGGCGACTGGTGACGTACTTGCCCTCCTGGCCGTAACCAGGGCTGTCGTTGGTGCGGAAGCTCATGGACAGGGTGGGGTCGTCGATCTCGATGATCTGCAGGGACTCGGGGTGCTCCGCGTCCGCCAGGGTGTCCCCGATGTCCACCCCTTCGAGACCGACCACCGCGCAGATATCCCCGCACGGCACCTCCTTGACCTCACGGCGCCCCAGATTCTCGAACACGAAGATCTGCCGAACCTGGGTCTTGACCTCGCTGCCGTCCCGCTTGCACAGCACCACCGGCTGTTTGACCTTCAAGGTACCCCGCACGATACGCCCCACGCCGATGCGGCCCACGTAGTCACTGTGGTCCATGGCCGCGACTAGCATCTGCAGGGGACCCTCCTTGACCTCGGGCCCCGGCACATGGGCGATGATCATGTCCAGCAGGGGGGAAAGATCCTGGCGCTCGTCCTCCAACTCGCCCACGGCCCAGCCGTCGCGCCCCGCGGCGTAGACTCCGCGAAAATCCAACTGCTCGTCGGTGGCTTCCAACTCCAGGAACAGGTTGAAGATCTCGTCCAACACCTCGTCGGGACGGGCGTTTTTGCGATCCACCTTGTTGATCACGACCACCGGCTTGAGATTCAACTTCATGGCTTTCTGCAGCACGAAACGGGTCTGGGGCATCGGACCCTCGAAGGCGTCCACCAGCAACAGGACGCCATCGGCCATCTTCAGGACCCGCTCCACCTCGCCGCCGAAATCCGAATGTCCCGGCGTGTCGATCAGGTTGATGCGGGTGCCCTTGTAGGTGATCGAGAAGTTCTTCGAGGTGATGGTGATGCCGCGCTCACGCTCGAGGTCGTTCGAGTCCATGATCCGCTCCTGGACCATCTGGTCCGCGCGGAACACGTCGCACTGACGCAGAATCTGGTCCACGAGGGTGGTCTTCCCGTGGTCGACGTGGGCAATGATGGCAACGTTTCTGATTTCCATTCGCAATTCCTTGGCATAAGATAATCGGCCGGGTGGCGGCCATAGAATAGTCATCACAGGAGAATGGGCAAACTTCTGAATTCTAAATAATA
>CBDURF010000269.1:0-2169 GCA_965369705.1 uncultured bacterium | reverse complement strand
AAACGAGATCAGGTGGGTGATCAAGTCAGTGTCGGGGGATACGACGCCTGCCTGCTCTAGGGGTGGAAACGGTTCCGGGAAACATCCCTGCCGTTTCCCCCCAACTTGGATTTGTGTCCGCTGTCCGGCCGAAGGACTTCGCTCCCGGCCGGGAGAGGGATGGCGGGGAAGGAGCCGGAGATGTACGGCAAGAAGAACAAACCGGACCTGCCGCTGGTCTGTGACGAGTGTCGGCGGGGTCTGCAGGAATACCTGGACGGTACGCTGGACAAACCGGAATCGCTCCAGTATTTCCTGCACCTGCGGGGATGTCCCGGTTGCCGGGAGGAGCACGATCGCCTGCAGGGTCTGTTCCGGATGCTTGAATCCCTGCCGGATCACGAGGCGCCGGCCGATTTTGACGAAGCGGTCCTGGCCTCGGTGCCCTATGCCGCCTACCGGGCCATGGAACCCTTGCGCAGGAAGCGCGTACCTGTCTACCTGGAAGAGGCCTTTCTGCCCCGCTTGGTGCGGGCACGTCTGACCCGCCTGGTGGGCTTCGGCATTGCGTCGGTAGCGGCTGCCCTGGCCCTGCGGGGTGATGGATCGGCCGCGCTGCCTGTTTTGATCGTGGCGGGTCTGCTACCGGAAATAATGGTCCGTCTCCAGGGTTTGGGGCGCCGCGCCCTCGAAACCACCAGAAGGGCTGAAAGCTGACCAACATGCGTCTGACCAGTGGTGCATTCGCCAGCCCCGGCAGCGGTTCTTTCCGGAATCGTTTCCGGTCCATGGCGCATCCGCTGGGCTCCGCGGTGACTATCCTGGCCCTGGGTCTGTTGGCCCAGGGCCTTCTCGCGTCCGCCGCGTTTGCCCAAAGGGTGGCGATCATCACCGCCGAGGGTGATTCGGTGGAAATGGTCGAAATCGACCAGTACGTGGAAGTCAACTCCACCAGCCGGGATTCGCTCATGGTGGAGATCCGGCGGTATTCTCGTGTGATCGCGGATCTGCGGGATTCCCTGACCTTCAGCGGCGGCGAAATCGAACTGTCCGAGAATCAACGCCTGATCATCGAACAGAATATCGAGGATATCTCCGAGGTCATCGAGAACATCGGGGTGGAACTCAGCCAACTTGAATTCGAGATCAAGGACAACACCATTTCCCTCGTCAATGAAGCAGGCGAGGGGATCATCATCAATATTCCCGAGAACCTGGACGAGCACCTCAGCGAAGGCCTGGAGCTCCTCTCCCAGATTATTCTCAGCGAATTGCCTGATTCCATCGATTTCGATCATTCCCGCAGCTGGGACTGGTCAGGCTTCATGCCCCACGCGCCGTCTCCGCCGCGAAAGGTTGTTCACGGAAACATCATCAAGGTCTGGGATGATCTGCACGTTCCGGTCATGGATGACGTTCGTGGCGACGTGGTGGTCGTTTTCGGCAACGCAGAGATATCGGGCCGCGTGGACGGCAACGTGGTGGTGGTTTTCGGCAACCTCCTGCTCGATGAAACCGCCGAGGTGACCGGGAAGATCGTTTCGGTGGGAGGCCGGCTGGACCGCGACCCCGACGCCCAAGCTGGCGACGTCGTGGCCGTGGACCTGTGGCCCCGCGACCGGGACGGGGGACTGGCCGGTGTTTTCGGACAGGGGATCCTGCCCTTCCTCATGTGCCAGGGCACCTTCCTGCTGACGTTGCTGCTGGCGGTCATCGCCGTGGTGACCGCCCCGCGGGGACGGTTCGTAGCCATCACCGGGACTCTTCGCCGATCTCCCGGCCCCTCCCTGGGCCTGGGCCTGGTCACCGCGGTCATCGGCCAAATGTTGGTCGCGGTTCTGATGGTGGTGCTGATCCTGACGGTGATCGGGATTCCGCTCGCCCTGCTGGTCTTCCTGGCCCTGATCATCGTGATCATCATTTCGGTCGCGGTGTGTGGCGCGGATCTCGGCGCCCGGATCTGCGGCCTGTTCGGCGCCGGCTGCTCCTCGTCCTGGCTGACAGTGGTCGTGGGGATGGCCTTCCTGCACCTGATTTCCTTCCTGGGCTCGGTGCTGAGTCTCTCGTCCGGCCTGGAGGATGTCACGAACGTCCTGGTGGTTCTCGGGGTGGTCATCAAGACCCTGGCCTTCCTGTTTGGGCTTGGCGCCCTGACCATTTCCCGCTTCGGAGCCCGCCAGCCTTCCTGAC
>CBDURF010000268.1:0-2196 GCA_965369705.1 uncultured bacterium | reverse complement strand
ATAATCCGCAGGGGCGAAGCCCTGAGGACATTCCCGGCCCTTTTTGTAGGGGCCTGCCGACTACCGGCGCCCGCCGCAACCCGACCACTCCCCGAACGCTGCGAACAGGGCTCAAGTAGGAGGAGAGGGATCGATCCGGTTGCGGAGTTGAAGGCGGGCGCGCAAGGCGAAGTTTTTCGCCAGGGCGGAGTTTTGCTCGCGGTTGCCGGGGGCCAGGCGCCGCAGGGCGGACTTCATCCCGTATTCGGCAAACTGGGCCAGCCGAAAACCCCATACCGCCCGCTTGCCGTAGTGCTTGGTCACGAAGATCCGGTAGCTTTTCTGGAACTGCTCGATGCTGAACCGGCTGGCCATTTCGGCGGCTTTGCCCTCGAGGTGGGTGATCTCGGTTTCCGCGCAGTACCAGACGTCCAGCCCGGCCTGTCGGGCCCGGTAGCACCAGTCGGTCTCCTCGAAGTACATGAAAAAACGGTTGTCCAGGCCCCCGATCTCCTCGAAGGCGGACTGGGGCATCAGGAAACAGGCGCCCATCACGTATTCGACCCTGCGTGAGGCTTCATGCCGGTCGGGGATGAAGACGATGCGCTGGGACAGGGAACCCCGCAGCCAGAGTCGCCGCGGGTCAAGAAAACCGAACCAGTGGTAGCGGGTGCGGGGAAAGTAACCGCCTGTAATCGTGGGTCGGCCGTCCCCGTCGACCAGGCGCGGGCCCACCGCGCCGACCTTCTCCCTGCCGTTCATGAACCTGAACAGGCGGACCAGTGACGCGGGAGGACAGACGGTGTCGGGGTTCAGCAGCAGGATCCCGTTGCCGCCGACCCGGCCGAGGGCCAGGTTGTTCGCCCGGCTGAATCCCAGGTTGCCGCCGGATTCGATGAGTTGGACCCGGGGGAACTCATCGGCCACCATGGCGGCCGAGCCGTCGTGTGAGGCGTTGTCCACGACCAGGATTTCCGTGGCCAGACCCTCGGTGGCGGCCGGCAGCGAGACCAGGCAGTCGCGCAGCATGTCCCGCGTGTTCCAGTTGACGATGATGATGCTCAGATCCATGGTCGGCCCGCGTCATTTGCGGCCGGCGCGGCGCAGGATCTCCTGCTCCTCGTCGGTCAGACTTTGCAGGCCTTCGCGGGAGATCTTGTCGAGGATGACGTCGATGCGCTTCTGCTGGGGCGATTTCCCGCCGGCGTCACGGGGCCGGCCATTGCCGCCGGTGCTTTTGTCCTCCGGCCGGACGACCCTCATTTTCCGCTTGGTCTGGTAACGCTTCCAGGCACCGCCCATGCCACCCGGTCCACCACCGAGGGAACCCATACGGATGCCGCTCCCCAGGGAGGGCATCGTCACGCGCAGGAAGATGAAGCCCGCCAGCATGCCGCCGAGGTGGGCCAGGTGGGCCACCGATCCCCCGCCGGGAATCGACCACAGGTCGATCAGGGCCAGCAGGATCACGAAGTACTTGGCCTTCATCGGGATGATGAACATGAACAGGATGATGGAATTGGGAAAAGTCATTCCGTAGGCCAGCAAGACGCCCATTACCGCGCCGGAGGCGCCGAGCATCGGGATGAAGGTCTCAATGCCGAACAGGTTGAAAACGCCGTAGACGATCGCCCCGCCCAGACCGCACACGAAATAGTAGATCAGGAAGTTGCGCTGGCCCCAGCGGGCCTCGATCTGGGAGCCGAACATCCACAGGGCGAACATGTTGAAGCCGATGTGCCAGAAGTCCCCATGCAGGAACATGTAGGTCACGAAGCGCCAGACCTGGAGTTCGAAGATGGCCTGGTGGGGAATGAAACTGAGCCATCCGACCAAGGGGCCCATACGGCCGGTCAGCCCGCCGCCTAAGAAGGTCTGGAGAGCGAACACGGCGACGTTGGCGATGATCAGGGCCTTGACGCCCGGAGTCATGATCCTGCCGCCGAACGATATCCGACTACCTCTTGGTTGGTATCCGCGCATTCTCAGTTTCCTTTCCGGAGCGAACCGTAAAGCGACGGTTGCTGAATCCGGCGGGTCATCCGGCATGTTGTACGATATTCAGATCAGAGAAAGAAAATACAACAGAAGTTCCCCGGCAGCACAGGAAAATCCCCGGGATTCCTAAAACGGGGGAGCCTGGTGGCTCCCCCGTGGGAAATGGTGTGGCAAATTCGAGGGTCTGGAACGCTACCGGAAAATGGAACCCATGGCATG
>CBDURF010000267.1:0-2198 GCA_965369705.1 uncultured bacterium | reverse complement strand
CCTCCTTCGCCGTCAGGGGCGTCGCCGCTCCCGACGTGACGAGGACCGACTTCCCCACACCTCCCGAGGTGGAAAACGTTCGGGTCACCCCCGCGGAACTGAATGCCGGGGAAACCCTGATCCTGGAAGCCCTGGTCACCGAACCCGAAGACGGCGACGGAATCGGGGACGTCTTGGCCGACCTGAGCGCAATGGGCGGCAGCGCCTTTTCCCGAATGTACGACGATGGCGACTCCGGTCACGGAGATTCGGTGGCCGGCGACGGCGTTTACAGCCTGCTTACCCTGGTGCCGATCTCCAATCCCGGGGGAGCTCAGGATTTGTTCGTCAACGCCTTCGACGGCAGTAACATCTTGTCCAACCAGGGAACCGCCGCCATTGAGGTGACGGCCCTGATCACCCCCATCATCCTGGCATCGGACCCGGTCGGCGACGACCACGGGCCCAACCAACCGCGCACCCAGCGCAAGTTCTACACCTACCCAACCAACATCGCCTTCGTGAAGGGCGGTTTCGATCTGACGGGCCTGACCGTATTCGAGACCGTGGCCAACGTGGGCGGCGAGCTGGTGGACATGATCGCCTTCCAGGTGTCGATGGTCGATTTCCCCAACCCGGCCGACCCCGGCACCGCCAACTGGAATCCGCTTTACGCCGATCTGAACATCACCAAGATCGACATCCTGATCGACAACGCCCCCGGCGGCGCCACCGCCACCCTGCCATGGCGGCAGGCGGCCTTCCAGCCCTGGGACGCCTGGGACTGGGCCATCATCATCGACGGCTGGTACAAGGCCCTGATTCCCTCCCTGGGACAAAACACCGTCGAATCGTGGCGCGACAACGCGCTTCGCAACGACAAGGACATCCTGCTGATCAGCGACCCGGACCTGGACATCGTCACCGCGCTGGTGTCCAAGGCCGCTCTGGGCGATCCCACGCCGGAGGACATCAAGAGCTGGGACATTGCCGTCTGCATGGCCAGCCATGATTTCGGAGGCGAGGAAGTGCTGGGCGGCATCCGCTGGGTGAACGAGGCTCGCGGTGAATGGCAGTTCGGCGGCGGCCAGAACGGCGACCGCGACAGCAATTACATGGACCTGCTCCTTGTACCCGGTGCGGGACTGAAGCCCGGCCTGCCCCAGGAAGAGATCCTGGATTACGAATCCCCCGCCGCCTTGGACCGGCTGGCCAGCGGCCTGGTTCCGGTGGCCATCGAGATGAGTCAGTTCGAGGACACCGGCCCACCTGTGATCGACACCGGCGGCAAAGGCTCGGTCGTCACCGTGGTGGCGCCCATCGTCGACGCGCCCTTGGCCATGGCGATCAAGATCACGGACGATTACCGGGTGGACCGCGCTGTCTTCCGCTACCGGTCCACCGGGTTCACGGGCGAGGGCTGGGATCGCGAGGCGCCCATGGGATTCCTTGGCCAGGACACCTGGGTCGTGGACATCCTGCCCAGCTGGCTCGACTCGAACCTGGTCTATTCCCCCATCGACAGCACGCGGTACCTGGAATTCGAGGTCGAGGCCTCCGATCCGCTGGACAAGACCTCCATCTCCCCGGTGACGACACTTCAGATCGAAGAAAACGCCTGCTGTCGTCCCGAAGACTCAACTTTGGAAACCGAGGATCTTCTGCTGCTGCAGGTCGACGGTTCGATCCTGAACGTTCCCGCACGACTGCGAAACAATCTCGTCCGCAAGCACGTGGCCGAAGCCTGGACAGGCGGCGAGGTCGCCCCCGACACGATGGGGGCAGCCGTGGAATTGCTGTGGGACGTTTGCAACATCGAGGTAGACAGGTGCAACATCGAAGGGGATTTCACGATTGCCCCGTCGGTGCCCGAGGGTCGGCCCATCGGCGTATTCCGCCAGATCTTCCTGGCCACCGCTGACACCCTCGGCGGTTATCTGGACTACGAGGAGAAGATCCCCGGCAACGCGCAGCTATCGCTGCACTACCCCCAGGAATGGGTGCCCCAGGGTCTGGACGAAAACCTGATCGCCCTCTACCAGTACCACCCTGAATCGGATCGCTGGGTGATCATCGGGGGCAACGTCACTCCGACCGGCAACAACGTAACCGCGACGATAAACCAGGTGGGAACCTTCGGCCTCTTCATTACCGAGGCCAACGCGTATGATTCCGGCGAGGTCATTTCGGGCATCACCATTTCGCCCAATCCCTTCTCC
>CBDURF010000266.1:0-2469 GCA_965369705.1 uncultured bacterium | reverse complement strand
GCCATCCAGCACCCGGTCCCCCTCGGTGACTGGCGCCGGGTGGAGAAGGGGCCGAAGGGCGAAGAGATCCAGAACCGACTCCACCAAGTCACCTGCGACCAGACCCTGGATCTGACCGTGGCGAGCTGGGCCCACGGGGAAGCCCGCCAGCCGTCGAAAACGGGCCACATCGAGCAGATCACCGTGCCGGATTTTCTCGATGACCGCCGGGTCTGGGTGTACCTGCCTCCTGGATATGACAAGGAACCGGATCGTCGTTACCCCGTGTTGTACATGCTGGACGGTCAGAACATCTTTGACGACGCCACGAGTTTCGCGGGCGAGTGGCAGGTCGACGAAACCCTCGAGGAAATGATTCCCGCCGGCAAGGTCGCGCCGCTGATCGTGGTGGCGGTGGCCAACGGCGGCGACCGGCGCACCAAGGAGTACACGCCATGGTACAGTTCCGGTCACGAAACAGGGGGCGGCGGCGGGAAACATTTACAAAAGTGGATCGACATCCTGCTGCCTTGCATTGATGCGAACTATCGGACCCTCACCGGACCGGAGAACACCGGCCTGGCCGGATCCTCCTTTGGTGGACTGATGACATTGTATGCCGCCTACACTCATCCGGACGTTTTTGGCAAGTTCGGTTCCTTTTCACCAACGATCATGTGGGCCGGCGGTCGGTTGCCGGACATGATCGCGAAGAAGGACAAGCCGGACATCACCATCTACATGGATATGGGCACGCGTGAGGAGGGCAATATGAAGGACGCGGACGGCAACGGGACGGACGACAGCATCGACGGTCTACGACGAATGCAGGACATCCTGACCGGACAGGGATTTGTCGGCGGTTGGGATCTGCTGGTGGTGGAAGGCGAAGGCGACCGCCACAACGAGGCCTACTGGTCGAAGCGGTTTCCCGGAGCGGTTCAGTTCCTGTTTCCGGGAGGTTCATGAGGTTGATCATGATTCAGGAGATGTTCATGAAGTTCAGGTTCCGTCACTTCGTATCGCCCATCCGTTGTTTTTCCCTGCCGGCGGTGGTCTTTCTGATCCTGGCCGGAACGGCAACCGCCCAGGATCTGGAGCCGCGCTCCTTTTCCCAGGCCCCGGTGGGCATGAATTTCGCGGCGCTGACCTATGGGTATGCCAGCGGCGAGGTGCTGTTCGACCAGGCCGTGCCCATCACCGAGGCCACCGGACGGGTCAGCAACGTGGTGGCCGCCTATGTCCGGACCCTGGGAGTGTTCGGCGCCTCGGCCAAATTCGCGGCGATTCTGCCTTATGCCTGGGGCCACTGGCAGGGGCTCCTTAACGGGGACTACGCCAGCACTTCCCGCTCGGGCTTTGCCGACCCGCGCCTGCAACTGTCGGTCAATTTCCTGGGCGCTCCCGCCATCAAGATGAGCGAGATGAAGACCTATACCCATAATACGGTGGTTGGGGCCAGCCTTCAGGTGGTGGTTCCATTGGGTCAATACAAGCCGGAGAAGCTGATCAATCTGGGTCAGAACCGCTGGGCCTTCCGGCCGCGGCTGGGGGTTTCCCAGAAGATGGGCGCCTGGACCCTGGAAGCCATGGGCAGCGTCTGGCTGTTCACGGAAAATCCGGATTTTTACGGCGGCAGTAAAGTTACCCAGGATCCGCTCTGGTCGGTCCAGGCGGATGTCATCCATCAGTTTCCTTCCGGTATTTGGTTTGGTGTGGGCGCCGGGATTTCCCGGGGCGGAAAGACGGCTTCCGACGGCGTGTACGGAAACACCTACAAGAAAAACACGCGCTGGGCGGCCCTCATTTCCTATCCGCTGGCCCGTCGGCATAGCGTGAAGCTTATTTATATCGATGGGCTGTCCACACGTTTGGGCGCGGATTTCGACCAGATCAGCATCACTTACCAGATGCGGTGGGGCGGGGAAAAATAACGAAGCCGCCGGATCCGGCGGCTTCGTTGTGCGTGCCTGCAGGCTTGATCTATCTATAAAGCGCCTTCAACGAACCCAGGGACATGGATTCGATGGCGGCGGCCTTGTCGTAGCCCAATTCGCTGAATTTCGAGATCTCCGGACCAATCTGCGGGCCGGCGGTATCCTGGCCGGGATCCTCTTCGTCCGCACAGTCCCCTGCGTTGTATTCCCCGAGCGCGTCCATGAAGGCCAGGGCGGCTTTACGGTCCGCCTTGCCGGGGTTGCTACCCACGGGATGCTCGGTCAGGTAGGCGTCGGCGGCGTCGATGACGTCGGCGATGCCGTCACCGGCCCCGGCGGCCATGTTCAACTTGGCGGCGATGAGGGATCGGGCCAGGATGATGGTCGCATCGCCACGCGGGGATGTGTTCAGGATGTCCAGCAGGGCCGCCTGGTCCGGATTGTCCGCGCCCAGGTCCAGGTTCATAACCGGCCAGTCCGCTGGATGATTTTTCCAATACCCGTGGCCGCGCGGGCAGAAATCCGTCACGATGGGATCGTCGCCGCCTTCGTC
>CBDURF010000265.1:0-2521 GCA_965369705.1 uncultured bacterium | reverse complement strand
GGTTCAGAACCTGATCATGCGCCGGCAGCAAACCGGCTCAGCATGGGGAGTTTGACTTGGCTCATCACCATGTACCCAGCCTGGAAGACACCAAGACCACACTCGACGGTCTCGGTACGCGGGTGTTCGCCGTCAGCGCCCTGGTCGGCGTGATCGGCCTGGCCGCCACCTTCGGCCTTGGCCTGAGCCAGGGAGACGGCCTGAGGCATTTCGGCTTCTCCTACCTGACCAACTTCGCGTTTTTCCTGAGCATCAGCCTGGGCGCCCTGTTCTTCATGCCCATCATGTACGTGACGAAAGCCAGCTGGAACGTGGTCATGCGCCGCCTGGCGGAGGTCACCGCCGCGGTCATGCCCCTGCTGGCGGTCCTGGCCATCCCGGTGATCATCTTCGCCGGTCAGATCTACGGCTGGGCCGATCCCGCCGTCGCCGGCAGCCACGCCATGTCCCACAAGGCGGCCTATCTCAGCAAGAACATGTTCATTCTCCGCTGGGTCATCTACTTCGTCATCTGGACCGGGTACTCCTGGTTCTTCTGGCGGACCTCGGTCAAACAGGATTCCAGCGGCGACGTCGGCTTGACCCGGCGCCTGGAAAACTACAGCGGGTTCGCCCTGATGGTCTGTGCCCTGTCGTTGGCCGCGGCCAGTTTCGCCCTGCTGATGAGCATCAACCCCTTGTGGTTCAGCACCATGTTCGGGGTCTACTACTGGGCCGGAGGCTTCGTCACCTTCTGGGCGGTCATGACCTTGTTCACCATGGGGTTGCAGAACACCGGTCGGATGAGAGGCATCGTCACCCCGGAACACTTCCACGACTACGGCAAGGCCATGTTCGCCTTCACGTTCTTCTGGGGTTACATCGCCTTCAGCCAGTACATGCTCTACTGGTACGCGAACATTCCCGAGGAAACCCACTGGTTCCTGATCCGGTCGCAAAACGGTTGGGGGATGGTAGGTCTGGTCACCATTTTCGCGACCTTCATTCTGCCTTTCGCGGGCCTGATTTCGCGCTACGCCAAACGCAGCCGCAAGATGCTGGCCTTCTGGGCCTTCTGGATCATCGTCGCCCAGTGGATCAACCTCTACTGGGTGGTCATGCCCCAGTTCAGCGAGAGTTTTGTCTTCAGTCCCATGGATGTGACGGCGTTTTTCGGCATCGGCGGCCTGTGGCTGGCCGGTATCACGAAGCTCGCCATGGGGAACTCCCTGGTCCCGACCGGGGATCCGCGGCTCGACGAGTCGCTGCGCTTCGAGAACGCCTAAAAGGAGATTCGCATGGCTTCGGCCGACAATGAAAACAGATCGGGATTCAACACGCCGGCGGTGGTGCTCGGCGGTGCGGCGGCAGTCATCTTTCTCTGGGCCCTCGTCCTTTTCCTGCAGGGTGGGTTCCTGGCCGCCCAGGCCCAGGAGTTCGAGGCCAAGGTCTACAACTCCGCCGGTAACGAGGATATTCAGGCAGCCTTGGCGGAACAGCGGGCCATCCTGAACGAGAAGACCCGCTGGCTGGACGAGGAAAAGGGCACGCTCTGCATGCCCATCGAGGACGCCGAAGCGCGGCTTGTGAACAAGGTCGAACAGTCGCAGTAGTATCTGACCGCCTGACGGCGGCACGAAAGAGGTAACGGTTTGATCGGCAGCGCCATATTAGCCACCTGGTTCCCGGAGGCGGCCTCGACACACGCCGCGGGCGTGGACGGGCCCTTCTACTGGATCTACATCGCCGCGGTGTTGGCCCTGTTCCTGTTCGCCGGTCTGGCGGGGATCTTCCTGTGGATCTTTCGGCGGCAGGACCGCGACCAGCTGGGAGCTGAAACAGGCCGGCTCAATCCTGTCTTCCTGGGGCTGTGGGTCCTGGGCGCCCTGGGGCTGGCCGTCTTCGCCTTCGTGGCCGGTTTCCCGGGGTTCATCGACCAGACGGTCGCGCCCCACGGGTCCTACGGCATCGACGTGACGGCTCGCCAGTGGGGCTGGGACTTCACCTATCCCAACGGGCACGTGGCCGATACCCTGCACGTCGCCACGGGGAACCCCGTCCATCTGACCCTCCATACCGAAGATGTTGAGCACGGCCTGTCCATTCCCGCGGTGCGGGTCAACCAAGCCGTCGTGCCGGGGCAGCAGAGCGAGGCCTGGTTCGAGGCCACCGCACCGGGTTCCTACGAGCTGCGCGGCAGCATCTTCAACGGCGATGGATTCACGGACATGAACTCCGCCCTGGTCGTCCACGAACCTGCGGATTTCACAGCCTGGCTGGAGAGCGTGTCGGACATTTTCCAGGACCGCACCTACGAAGAGGTCGGCGAGATTCTCTACAGCCGTCTCGGCTGCAAGGCCTGCCACACGACCACTGGGCATAAACTCGTCGGTCCCACCTTCAAGGACATGTACGGCTTCGAATTCGACACCGTGGAAGGCACCCGGATCACCGTGGACGACGCCTATGTACGCGAGTCCATCCTGACGCCCAACGTATCTGTTATTGCCGGTTACCAGCCGGTCATGACCCCGTTTGCCGG
>CBDURF010000264.1:0-2665 GCA_965369705.1 uncultured bacterium | reverse complement strand
CGGATCACAAGTTCCTTGCCCAGATGATCGTTCACCCGGTGATCGGCCACCCGGTTCTCCTTTTCCCACCAGCCGTCGCTGAAGTGGTACTCCACCGGTGTGGCGGCCTCCACGCGCATCTTTTTCAGAGTGCCTGTCCAGACGGTATCCATGGCCCATGTCCTTGCGGAATGGAAAACCAGAAATTCAGGTCTGACCTTATCGGGCACACATTAGACAATCTGACCCGAGGAGACCAGACCATTCGCGGACTTGATGCGACAATACTTATCTGATGAAAATTCCCAGCATTGCAGATATTGTTTTCTCAATTCATGTTCCTGAACATTTCTTAAATTAGGGGATACGATTTGAAAACCTGGATGATATTTCTCACCACGGCCCTTCTTGTATTTCTCGCCCCACTGACAGCCTCGTCATTCGATGGAAACCGGAAGGGATTCGTGTTGAACCTTGGCGCAGGAATCGGCCATGGAATGTACTCCTGGTCCTTCTGGACCCGGGAGGGGATGGGATTCGGCACGGATTTCAAGATCGGTGCCGGCCCAAGCCGTCAGGTCCTGGTCTACTATTCCAACCGGGTCTTGTGGTACAAGCCGAATGGAACAACTGGAACGCGGGTCAACGGGCTGAGTTCCGTGGGTGTGACCTATTTCCGTGAAAGGACGGCCCCGAGCTTCTTTTTTTCCGGGGCTGTTGGGGTCGGAGGGTTGGCGGACGGCAACCTCAACAGCTTGGGGACCGGCCCTGGTCTCACCGCCGGTGTGGGGTATGAATTTTTCGGGAACTTCGTCGCGGAAATTACCGCAACGGGTGTGCATCTTGGCAGCGAGCGACAGGGAAATCTATATTCGACCAGCCTGATGCTGACCGTCAGCTGGCTGGCCTATTAGGCCTTCCAGTTTCCGGTCGCCTGATTGGGAATGACAGATTAAACCGTCAGGGCTATTCTGATCCCGCCGTAGGTTCGCACTTACACCTACATTCGCCAACCTGGAGAACGGATGCTCAACAGGATCTGGACCTTCTTCTTCATCGGCGGCTTTGCCGCGGCGATCGTGCGCACCGCGATGGGGCACACCGAAGTCTGGCGCGACATCGTCGGCTCGACTTTCGACACCGCCGAAACCGCCTTCAGGATCGCCCTGGGCCTGACCGGCGTGATGTGCCTCTGGTTGGGCATCATGCGCATCGGTGAAAAGGGCGGGGCCGTGGAATTTCTGGCCAAAATCTTCGGCCCATTGTTGCACAAGATCTTCCCCGGCATTCCCAAGGGACATCCGGCCAGCGGCAGCATCGTCATGAACATGGCAGCCAACATGCTGGGCCTGGACAACGCGGCCACACCGCTGGGCCTCAAGGCGATGACCGAGCTGCAGGATCTCAACCCCGAGAAGGAGACCGCGAGCAACGATCAGATCCTGTTCCTGGTGATCAACACGTCGGCGGTGACGATCGTGCCGGTGACCATCTTCACCTTCCGCGCGCAGATGGGCGCGGCCGATCCCACGGACATCTTCCTGCCGATCCTGATCGCCACCTACTGCAGCACCCTGGCCGGGCTGCTGATCACCAGCCTGTTCCAGAAGATCCGCCTTTACGACCCGGTGGTGCTCGGCTACCTCGGCGGCATGACGGCGCTGATCGCCGGCCTCGTCGCGTACTTCAGCGGCCTGGACCAGGAGGCGATGGCGGCCCAGTCGTCGGTCCTGGCGAACTTCCTGATTTTCGGGATCATCATCGCCTTCATGGTCGGGGGCATCCGTCGCAGGATCAATCTCTACGAGACCTTCGTCGAAGGCGCGAAAGACGGCTTCAAGGTGGCCGTGGGCATCATTCCCTACCTGGTGGCGATGCTTGTGGCCATCGGCGTGTTCCGCGCGAGCGGCGCCCTTGATCTGATCCTCGACGGTCTACGCTCGGCCGCCGGCGGCGTCGGACTCGACGCGCGTTTCATCGACGGCCTGCCGACCGCGCTGATGAAACCGTTGAGCGGCAGCGGCGCCCGCGGCATGATGGTCGAGGCGATGCAGACCCACGGCGCCGACTCCTTCGCCGGTCGCCTGTCCAGCGTGATCCAGGGCAGCACCGAAACGACTTTCTATGTGTTGGCCGTCTACTTCGGGGCGGTGGGTATCAAGCGTAGCCGCCACGCCGTGATCTGCGGGCTGACCGCCGATCTGGCCGGGGTCACCGCGGCGATCCTGGTGTCGTATTTCTTCTGGGGATAGAGCCCATGCGCGATTTACTTCGCCGCGCCTTCGATCGGCACCCCGTCCTGATTTTCTGCCTGACCGCCTTCAGCTTCAGCTGGTTCTGGATCCTGATGTCCGCCTTCTGGCAGGTGGGTCGGGTAAACCTTCCCTTCCACGGTGATTTCTGCATCGGCTTGGCGCGCTACGGCCCCTCGACGGCGGCGATCCTGTGGATCGCAATTGCCCGGGGCAGGCCGGGGCTTGCCTCCATCGGCCGGCGTCTGGTCGATGTGCGTGTGGGGATCGGCTGGATCTTCCTGGTGCTGTCGATCGACATCTGGTTCTACTTGCTGGTGCTGGGGGTGGGCTCCCTATTCGACCCCGGTCTGCCCAGGGTGGACAGCGCCCTGCTGGGTTCTTTTCCGGCCGCCTGGACCGGCAACTTCGTGTACGGGGTGATGACGAGCGGC
>CBDURF010000263.1:0-2790 GCA_965369705.1 uncultured bacterium | reverse complement strand
ACATCCTGCACTAGCAAGCCCGGCCCCACTATTCAAACAAACGCCCCCCGGGATTTTCCTGGGGGGCGTTTTCTTGTTGTTCAGCGACCGCCGGAGCGATCGTGAGCTTACTCTGAAATCTACCGGTACATGCCCTTGATGGTACCCCAGGCGACTTCCTCGACGGCCACCGGTTCACACACGCCGGGAC
Organism: uncultured bacterium; assembly: GCA_965369705.1. Classification (GTDB taxonomy): domain Bacteria; phylum Krumholzibacteriota; class Krumholzibacteriia; order LZORAL124-64-63; family LZORAL124-64-63; genus JAGLCY01. The sequence goes on along the minus strand of CBDURF010000263.1, from coordinate 2,600 downwards.
CGTCATCCCAGGAGTGGGTCAAGGTCGTCTCGGGATCCAGGCTGTTGTCCAGGACGATAAGCCGGTTGGGGACGCCCTCCCAGGTTTCGCAGTTATCCTTCTTGAACTTGTACTCGATGTTCAAGGGAATGGCCGTTCCGGCCGGGAAAACGAGGCAGGTCTGGTAGAGCCCTCCCCCGATGGGATCGGCGACCGCCCCGGTGCCCCAGTTGGTGAGTTCGGGGATGTTGCCGACGGTGCAGACCGCGCCGGTGTTCTCCACGCCGTCCATGCAGACCTGGAAGCAGATCACCTTGTCCTCTTCCAGGGTGTTGCCAAGGCCGCAGGTGATGGGCAGGAATTCCCAGCTATCCGGAGCCAGCTCCACCAGGGTGGTGCCGTCGGTGGGCAGGGTAACCAGACGGTTGGCGGTGCTTTCCCAATTCGCGCAGCCGTCCTTCTTGAACTTGTATTCAAAGCTGGGGTTGCCACCCGCGAAGAAAGTAACGTCAACATTGTACAGTTCGGGGGTAGCCGTGGGGAACATGTCCACACCGCCGACCCAGGCGCCGATCTCCGACGCGGACCCGATCACGCAGGGAACGCCCGCGGTCTCCACGCCGCTCATGCAGAGGGTGAAGCGCACGGTGACGTCATTGGGCAGCACGGGGATGACATGGTAACGAACCGGGGTGATCAGGTAGTCCGTGCCATCGGTCAGGTCCGTGAAGAGGATCTCAACATCCACCCAGCTGGCGCCCAGCAGAGCTGCCTGGGGAACCTGGGCGGTGTATTCGTCATTGCTGCCGATGTCGGTGTTGTAGGTCATGGGCACGCTGCCGAAGGTGCCAATATCGTTGGTATAGGAGAGCAAACCTGAGATATCGGGACCTTGGCCCTCTCCATCGGTCACGCCATCTTTCCAGACCTGTGCGTAGACATCCACCGGTCCGGTGGGAACGACGTTCTGTCCATCGGGCGGCCATACGTTGCCGGCCCAGCCAATGACCGCGAATGCGTTCCCGGCCACACCGAGAAGCATGACACAGACAGTGAGCAAAAACAGTTTCTTCATGATTTCCTCCCCAATGGTGAAGACCCGGATTCCGGGTCGTTTCCTGATGATGGGCAGGCCTGTTTCAATCCAGGCGCGCCTGTCGGCTCATACCACCGAAAATCCCGCATAGGGCGGGGTTAGAGCCGGGTAATCCATCGTGAGGGAAAATTTTACCACAAAATCCGGACCTTTTGTGCATTTTTTGGATATTTCATGCAAAACCGCCCCCCGAAAATGGTTGAGGGGCGGTTGTCATACGCCGCAGGTGGGTATTTTGGGCTAATTCAACAAAACAGCCCCGCTCATGCCCGGCAGAGTGATTTCCACGTCCCCGCCCCTCAGATCGATCTTGTCGCCGATCTGAAAACTGCCGCCCGCGGCCCGAGGAAACACCTCGGGTCCCACCTGTACTTCGAAAACCATATCCGCGCCAGCGGTGGTCAGGTTCTTCAGGGTCTCGCTCGACAGGGTCAGGGTCACCGGCGAGGGCCCGGCGTTCAAGGCGGTCACGGCCAGCTTGCCGTCCAGTTCCCGGGCGAAGAGGTAGCCCCGCCCCTCGGTCGCCAGGGTGACGAAACTTCCGCGGCGAAGCACCGGGGTGTCGCGGCGCAAACGAGTGATCTTTCCGTAGTAATCCCGCAGTTCCTTGCGCCGGGGATCATCTTCGTACCGCCAGTCCATGGGCCGACGGCAGTCGGGATCCTTGCCCCCGGTCATGCCCACTTCGTCGCCGTACCAGATGTGCGGCATCCCCACGTACGTCATGCTGAACATGGCGCCCAGCATGAGACGGCGCACATCGCCCGCGCTGGTCAGGTATCGGATCGTGTCGTGGCTGTCCATCAGGTTCATCATCACCGCGACACTCTGGGGCGGATACTGGAACCGGCCCGGGCTGAGGCGGGCGTCGAACGAGGCGGCGTCGATGCTGCCCTTGCCGAAGAAATCCATCACCGGGTCGCGGAAGAACTTGTAGTTCATGGTCGAGTCGAAACAGTTGGGGCTGATCCAACGGCCGGCGTTGCCCCACAGTTCGCCCACCAGCCAGACGTCGTCCTTGAGCGTGTTGCAGCGCTCGCGGAAGAGCTTCCAGAACCAGAAGGGCACCTCGTTGGGCACGTCCAGGCGGAAGCCGTCGATATCGAATTCGCCCAGCCAGACGTCCGCGGTCTTCAGCACGTAGTTGACCACGTCCATGTTGGGCGTGGCGTCTTCGATGTTCTCGATGTTGTTCTCGTCGGCATTGCTGAGGACAAGGTCGTAGTTCAGGTTCGGATGCAGCCCGAAACCCCACCAGCAATCGTAGTAGTCGCTGGCGTTGAAGTCCCGGCCCGCCGGCAGAGGCCACTTGTGGAATTCGTACCAGTTGTAGTACCGGCTGCTGGGACCGTTTTCCACGGCGTCGCGGAAAGCGAAGTGCCAGTTACCCGTGTGATTGAAGGCCATGTCCACCACGATGCGGATGCCGTGCTCATGGCAGGCCTGCACGAACTTCTTGAATTCGTCCCGGTCCGCGAAATGGGGATCGACCTCGTGGTAGTCCACCGGGTCGTACTTGTGGTTG
>CBDURF010000262.1:0-2893 GCA_965369705.1 uncultured bacterium | reverse complement strand
CGGGTTGGACTCCGGTCCCCGGGAATGTGACCAGGTCGATCCAGGCGGCGTCCTGTCCCGCGGATGCGGACTCATCCTTGGCGTACACCCACTTGAAGGAATAGGCGCCTGAGGGCAGCGTAGTTGTGAAAAGGGTCCAATCCACGGCGCCGCTCCAGGTCTCCCGAAGGCCGCCGTCAATGTAGAATTTCAGGGTGTCGAACAGATCCTCCGAGTCGACCTTGAACCAGAATGAAAAATCGCCGTCGCCCTGGACGAAAAAGTCGACCGACAGCTCGGTCGCTTCGGTGTCGGAAATGTCCCCGGTGCGGGCGCTCAGCACGCCTTCGTAGGCTTGGTCGTCGTTTACAGTCCAGAGTTCGTTTCCAGCCAGCTGCCAGTCGAAGGTGGAGAATCCGCCCGACTCGAACCCGTCGGACTGAAGGAGGGGAAGATCGAAATCGATGGTCCGGTTGCCCTGCAGCCCGGTGTGCTGGAGCGAATAGGCCAGATTCGGCGCGATGGCCATCAGGTCGTAGGCGACATCCTCGCCCGAAGGCAGGGTAATGGCGTAGAGGCCCGATGCGTTGCTGACCACCGGGTCCACCGGCGTGCCGAGGGCGGAGATCACGGCCCCGGACACGGGCAAACCGTCGGGATCGAGCACCGTGCCCGAAACCACGGCCGGAGGCATGACGATCATGTCGATGTCCAGGTTCAGGGTGCCGGTGCCAGGTACAGTGATGTCCAGAACGGCCGTCAGATACCCGAATTTGTCGACCGTCAGGGTGGTGGCCCCCCCGAGAATGGTGAACCCGTAGACGCCGTCGGTTCCGCTTTCGGTCTGGGTGAAGCCGCGCGTGTCCCGCACCACGGCGTCGGCGAGCGGCAGTCCCGTGGAAGTGTCGGAGACGATACCGGTGACGGTTCCAACATTGTCCATGACCATGGCCACGGCCGCATAGGCGTCGATCAAACCGTGGCCGTTTTCGTTGTCCTCACCCGGAATTCCAAGATCAATGGCGGTTTCCATCAGGACTTCCTTGATAGTCGTCGCGTCGAGGTTGGGCGCGGCCTGGCGCATGAGGGCGACGACTCCCGCCACGTGGGGACCGGCCATGGAGGTGCCGCTCATATAGCCGTAACTTCCGCCCGGATATGTGCTGTAGATATTTTCCCCGGGCGCCATGACCTCGGGTTTGATCTCGTAGGGTCCGCCGCACGGGGATGGCCCGCGGGAGGAAAAATCACTGACGGCGTAAGGGGCGTAGAGACTTGTCGAACCGATGGTGAAGCAGTTCGTCGGAGAGGTGGCCCGGTAGCCGGGAAAACGAAGGGTTCCGGAGCCCGGACCCTCGTTGCCGGCCGAAAATGTCACCACGACCCCGGCGGCCTCGCAATTGTCGATGACGTCCCACCAGGTCGTGTCACAAGGGTCGGGACTGTATTCGGGAGGGATGCCCCAGCTGTTGTGGCAGACGTCCGGGACGTCGGTGGTGGTGGCGGGGTTTCCGTCCGGATCGGCCAGCCATTCGAAAGCTGCGATCACCGCGATGTCTAAATCAGACTGACTCGCGATGGCGTTGGTTGCGATCCATTCGGCGCCGGGGGCCACACCCGTAGTATCGAAGGCGGTCGCTCCGGTGATCGTTCCCATGACGTGGGTGCCATGTCCGACAGGGTCGTACGGGAAGGAGGGCGATCCCACGTTGGCGATGTCCTGCCAGGCCTCGCCGGCCGGGGCGGTGTTGCCCCGCCAGCGTCCGGCCAGGGCGGGGTGGCTGCCGTCCACGCCCGAATCCATGTTGGCGACCAGGGTGCCGGCACCGTCGATGCCCAGTTCATGCCAGACCCGGTCGGCCCCGAGGGCACTGACACCGGGTGTCACGAAACCGGTGGCGCTCTTGTCCCGGGGCAGCGGGGCTTCCTTGGTCATGACCGGCTCGATAAGCTCGACTTTCATGTCCGGTTCGACGGTCTTGACGTCAGACCGGGCGGCGATTTCCCGGATGGCGGCCACGGTGCCCTTGACCACGACCGCGTTGATGATCCAGTGGGGCGTGTATCCGACGATGCCGCCGGAGGATTTGTCTCCTGCCAGGGATTTCAGCAGATCCTGTTGTGAGGTACGGGCGGCGTTCTGCAGGGTTGAAACGACGGCCATGTGCCGTTCGGCCAGGGACACCTGATCCGCGTGCAGGGATTTGTCCAGGCTCCGGATATCCGGCTGGTCCTGCATGACGACCAGCACCTTGATCAGGTCCTGGTCATCGAGATCGCTCATTCTGGACTCCAGGTCGGGCGACAGGGCGCCGGCGGCCGCCTGGGTGGCTATCAGCAGGATGAAAACGGGGATGATGGATGATTTTTTCACTTCGACCTCTCATTTTTCGAAGGAAAACAGTCAGGGCGACGTACTGGGGGAAGAATAAACAATCGGCCTGTTCCAGCGCTAACGGCCCTGTTTCAATGGTACGCTGAAACGTGCCAAATCGTGTTCCAAAGCGTGGAACATAGGGTTTTGAGCCGATTTGAGGTCTTTCACCTGATTGATCTGCATGCTAGACTGACCTGAAATACGGCCACGAGGAGGATAAGAATTGGGTGGTTTTTTGAAGGGATTCGTCTACGCCTGGCGCGGTATCGCCGCGGGCGCCGCAGGCCGCAATTTCCGGGTCATGCTGGCCGCGGCAGCCGTCGTGATTGTTTTGGGATTTTCCTTGGAAATCTCAGGAGTGGAATGGGCCCTGGTGACCTTGGCGATGGGCCTGGTCCTGGCGTTGGAACTGCTCAACACGGCGGGCGAAGAACTGGTCGACATTCTCAGTCCTGGCCACGATCCCCGTTACGGCCTGGTGAAGGACATCCTGGCCGGGGCGGTGCTGATCGCCGCGCTGGTCGCGGCGGTCGTGGG
>CBDURF010000261.1:0-2933 GCA_965369705.1 uncultured bacterium | reverse complement strand
ACCCGAGGGAATAGGCCAGGTCGTACGCCTCGGGTTCCGCCTCGAGGGCCGCCCGCAACTGGATCTCGGCTTCCTCGTTGCGGCCGAGGGAATTCAACAGGACCGCGAGGTTGGCCCGGGCAGGAATGAAGAGCCCGTCGATGTCGATGGCCGTGTGGTAATACATCTCGGCTTTTTTGGCTTCACCCATCCGCGCGTACAGGTTGCCCAGATTGAATCCCGCGAACGAGAAGTCGAGGGAGTAGGCCATGGCCTCTTCGTATTCGGCGAGGCCCGCAGCCAGGGCTTCCCGTTGGTAGGGCTTGAGCATTTCGGCCGGGGCGTCCGCGAGGCGTGAAGCGGCCATGATGCGCACCGATCGGACGGGATCGAAGAGCAGCGGTGCAAGAAGGTCAACAAACCGTTCCCCGGTCTCCACCGAGGCGTTGTTGACCGCCGTGTAACGCACGAGGGCGTCTTCGTCGGCCAGGGCCAGGGCGAAGGCGGATGTGCTTTCCGGCGAAGGATAGTTGGGCAGCAGTGACAGCGCCGTGGCCCTGACCATGGCAGGATAGAGCAGGTCCTCCGCCAGCCGGATCAAGTCGTCCCTGGCTTCGGGCGTTCCCCGGCGACCCGCGGCCAGAGTGGTTCCGTACTGGGGCTTCCTGGCCAGACCGTACCACTTCTCGTAATGCTCGATGGACCACGTGACGGAACTGTCGGCGTGGCAACCGGCCATGTTACAGGCGTTGGGGCTACCGGTCGTCAGGCTCAGGTCGGGACGGGGCACGCGCAGGCTGTGGTCGGCCCGTTCATCGATCACCATGTAGGCCTGTTCGGGCATGTGGCATTTGACGCACAGGGCGCCGTCGCTGGGCCGGCCCTCGTGGATCTTCTTGTGGAAATGATGGTCGTAACTGTCGTAGGTATCGGCCAGATGGCACTGAAGACAGAGGTCGTTGCCCTCGAACTTGAGCTTCAGGCTGTGGGAATCGTGGCAGTCGCGGCAGCTGACATCGTTGTCGAACATCTTGCTCTGCACGAACGACCCGTAGACGTAGACTTCGTCGAGGATCTGCCCGTCGGCGTGATACAAACCTTGATCAAGGGTCGTTGGGGCCAGATTTTCCAGCAGGGAAACGTTCGAATGGTCGTAGTCCCCCAGGATCACTCGCCGCGAATGGCAGGGGGCGCATAGATTGACCAGATCCGTCGCTTCCAGATCACTGGTGGGCACGACCAGACCGAAATTCTCGCTCGCGGGGCGCGCCATGGGCTGGATCTTCGCCCACTCCACATGGGCGGAACCGGGCCCGTGGCAGGACTCGCAGCTGACATCGATCTCGAACCAGGTGGTGTTGAAAGTCCGGGTTTCGGGATCGTAGCCTTTTTTCAGATCGGTGGAATGACACTCGGCGCACATGCCGTTCCAGTTCTGCCCGCCGCCGGTCCAGCTCAGCCAGTCGTCTTGAGGAATCTCGATATCCGGATACAGGTCGAACCACTGCCCCAGTTCGGTGTCCCAGGCGATGGTCAGGCATTGCAGCTTTCCGCCGGGAAATGGAACCAGGTACTGCTGCAGCGGCTCGTGACCGAAAGTGTGGGTGATCTCGAAATCGCCCATCTCACCGCCGGGACCCGCGGTGTGGACGAAGAATTTTCCTTCCCGCCGGAAAAATCGTGAGGTGATACCCTTGCTGGTGAAGATCGTGTCGTCGAAGTCGCCCAGAACCGTGCTGTCGGCGGCCACATCCATGGCCTTGTCGTGATCGCTGTTCAGCCAGGATTGGAATTCTGTTTCGTGGCAGGAGCGGCATTCCTGGCGGCCGACGAACGTCGGTGCGACAGAGGCCGTCGTGGGCGCCGGCGCGCGGCCCTGCCTCAACACGTACACGGGAATCAGCAGGACGATCGCCGCCAGCGCTGCCAGGCCGATGATCTGCCATCTATGAAGATCCCTGCTCATGGCATGGTGACCTGCGCGGTTTCAAATCCCCGCCGCCGGATGACCCCGCTGAGATCCACCTTCACGATCCCGTTTTCGATCCTGACGGCATACATGTCGAGGGCCCGGTCGGCGGGCGGGCTCAGCACCTCGCCGGTGATGTCGAACACCGAGGCGTGGCAGGGGCAGGCGAACTGCTGGTCTTCTTCGATCCAGGGAACGGTGCAGCCCAGATGGGTACAGGTGCGGTTGAGGGCCAGGAAACCGCCGTCGGCCAGCCGCGCCAGATAGAAGGATCCCTCGGGAAATGCGGTCACCGAGCCGGGTTCGAACCGTTCGATCGGACCGGCGGTGTAGATCGAACCGCCCGCGGTGTCCCGGCGCCTACGTTTGCGCGGGCGCAGCATGTCGAAGCCGATCCACAGGAACTGCAGGGTGACCAGAGCACCCAGCACCAGCCAGGCCTTGCGGAAAAAGCTCCGCCGTGGCAGGTCCGGTTCCCTGGTTTCGGTTTCCTTGGGCTCGATGTCGGTCACGCGCTACTCCCCATTTGAAGAACCTTACCAGGGCCAGACCAGAGCCATTCCCTCGCCGCGGAACCAGACCGCGGTCATTGTCATGATCCCGAAAGCCACCCCCAGCAGGACGAACACCGCCTGGTCGGCGTCTTCACGCGAGGCGTTCAGTTGCTTGCGGAGGACCAGGCGGAACCCGATCACCGCGGCGGCCAGTATGAGAAAGGGCAGCAGGCCATGGCTGATGACCGCCGGCGCCCATGCAGTCGTCTGCAGCCACATCTCGTCGGCGATGATCAACAGCGGCGTGACGATCAGCGCCGTCAACGCGGCGATTCCCGCGGTACGCCTGCCCGCTGATGAACCGAAAAGGACTCCCGTCTGGTCGACTTCCCGGCGCCGGTACGGCCACCAGATAAGACCCGCCACCGCAACAAGAGGAATGATCAGGACCGCGAACACGGGATGGAAGTGGATCTGCAGTTCCTGGAAAC
>CBDURF010000260.1:0-2934 GCA_965369705.1 uncultured bacterium | reverse complement strand
AGGCCCGATCCTGCAACAACCGCCGATGACAGCGACACCCCGGGAGAGCCACTCGGAGGCTGCTTCAGGCAGGTCACCGTCAGTGCCGCCGGTTCGCCAGGATTTTCCGGCGGGGTCGAAAATTTCCCCGGAGTTGGGATAGGCAATCAGGGGCAGGTCCGTAACGGCGCGGGCAGCGGACATCAGCGGCGTGATGAATTCCGGAGCCGTGCAATTGACTCCGATCCCGGCCACCCCCCGATGGGCGACGCAAAGCCCGACTGCCTCGACGAAAGGCGTTCCGTCGCACAGGCGACTGCCGTCACGACAGCTGAAGCTGAACCAGGCCCAGCAGTCCGGCGTGTCGTCCAGCAGTTCCAGGAGAACGGCGGCTTCGCGAAGGCTGGGCAGGGTCTCACAGGCCAGCAGATCGGCTTTGCTGCGGGCCAGGATGTCCCACCGCTCACGGTGGAAAGCCATCAGTCCCGCGTCGTCGATTCCATAGTTGCCCACGTATTCCGACCCATCGGCCAGGAAGGCCCCATACGGCCCCACACTGGCCGCGACGAGGGGCTCCATACGGCCTGCCCGATTGTCGAGTCGGGACCAGAATTCATCCCGGGTGGTAACGGCCAGATTCACGGCCTTTTCCAACTGGGCACGGGCCTGTTCGAGGTCCAGACCCCGCTTTATCAGGCCGGGCAGGCCGGCCTGGTAGGTGGCGGTGGTGATGCAGTCGGCGCCCGCCGCGAGGAAATCACGATGTACCCGACCGATAGCCTCGGGATCCTCGAGCAGGACCCGGGCGGACCACAGGTCGTCGTCCAGGTCGTAACCCAGATCTTCCAGGGTGGTGGCCAGACCGCCGTCCAGGATGACGGCGGTCTGTTTCCCCAAGAAAGAGAGCAACGGATTGCCCGATGGCCGATTCAAGTCGGATACCTTTCCCGCGGGCGGGTTGAAATCTTCGGTCCCCAATGGGGCCGATATCCAGTATAGTGGCCTGTGCCAAGGGAAGCGAATCTCCCCAGATGAAAGGAATGTGATCATGGCCTCCATCGTCGACCGCATGATCCGGGCCGCCAAGCTGGACGTCACCCTGTACGAGGAAGTGGAAAAGGACGAAGGGAGCATGCGTCAGGCCATGACCGTGGTGGTTGTTTCGAGCGTGGCCGCCGGCATCGGCAGCGCCGGTATCATGGGACCGGTCGGTTTTATCTTCGGCGCCCTGGCGGCCGTGGTGGGCTGGTTCATCTGGGCCCTGCTGGCCCATTTCATCGGCACGACCATGCTGGCCGAACCCGGCACCCGCGCCAGCCTCACACAGGTCATGCGGGTGACGGGCTTTTCCGCCGCCCCGGGCCTGGTCCGTATCTTCGCTTTCATTCCCATTCTCGGCACCCTGATCAACCTGGCGGCCTCCCTGTGGATGCTCGCCGCTTTCATCGTGGCCATTCGCCAGGTCCTGAACTACAGCAGCACCGGGCGCGCGGTCGCCGTGTGTCTACTGGGCTGGTTGGTCCAGGTCATCATCTTTTCCCTGTTCGCGATGATCGGGCTGGGCGGCATCGCCCTGATGTCCGCGCGTTGACTAATCACCTCCGGAGGATGCCCATGCTTCACAATCCCGCTGTTCGTGTCCTGTGCCTGGCTGTCGTCTGCTTTGTCGCCGGTGCGGCCCTGGCCGCCGATCCGGTGTACCGTGAAAAGAACAAGTACCCCGTCCTGAAGGCCATGACCGCCGAACGCGATTCCCTGCAGGCGCTCCGGGATTCGGTCCGGGCCGAAGTGGATGCTCTTTATGCCGAGCAGGCCAAGGCCAAGAAGGATACCGCCAAGAGCCTCCGGGTGGATTGGTCGCAGATCGAAACCCCGTCCGATCCGGATCAATTCGAGCAACTCTGGCACACTCCGCCGGTGCCCCAGTACTACACGGGAACCTGTTGGGCCTTCAGCTCGACGGCTTTCATTGAGAGCGAAGCCAAGCGGATCAGCGATGTCGAGGTCAAGCTGTCGGAAATGTGGATCGTCTATTGGGAATACGTGGAAAAGGCGCACAGCTTCCTGCGTGAATACGGCCACACGCCGGTGGAACAGGGCAGCCAGGACCACGGAACCCTGGAGATCCTGCGGCAGTACGGCGCCGTGCCGCACAAGGCCTACCCGGGAGTCCTGGACAGCCAGGGCCGCCATGACCACACCCTGTTGATCAAGGAGCTCAAGGGATATCTCAGCTGGGTGCTCGACAGCGATACCTTGGATGAAGAGCAGAACATTGCCTACGTCCGGTCCATCCTGGACAAACACATGGGGCCGGTCCCCACGGAATTCGCGTGGGAAGGGAAGACCTATTCGCCAAGGGCCTTCCTGTCGGACTTCCTCAAGCTTGATATGAAGCAGTTCCGCTCTGTCGTGTCCCGCATGGACGAGCCCTTTCACAGCGCGGTATTGCTGGACGTGACCGACAACTGGCGGCGCAAGAGCGACTACCTCAATCTGCCCCTGGACGATTTCTACGCCGTGATCAAGAACGCTGTCCTGGATGGTTACACCGTGTCGGTCGGCGGCGACAACAGCGAGGCCGGCATGGACGGCAACTTCGACGTCGCCATCGTGCCGGAGTGGGACATCCCGTCCGAGTACATCAACCAGGGCAGCAGGGAATTCCGCATCGCAAATCGCACCACCGGGGATGACCACGGTGTCCATGTGGTGGGTTATCGGGAAATTGGTGGCCGGGACTGGTTCCTGATCAAGGATTCGAATCGGAGCAGTCGGCTCGGGAACCACAAGGGTTACTACTTCTGGGATGGCGATTACATCAAGCTGAAGATGCTCAGTTTCACCATTCATGAGGATCGGTTGGAGGAGTATTTGAACTAAGGTGGGCGGCCATCGACCTGCATGAAACAAAGATCCCGGATGTCCTCGTTCCTGCGGATTACCGGGATCTTT
>CBDURF010000259.1:0-2953 GCA_965369705.1 uncultured bacterium | reverse complement strand
CGACAGGGATGTGCTCGGCGAGCTGTCCCTCCTCCTGGGGCTGGAAGTCACCGGCGAGCCCTATTCCGAGGAGCAGCTTTTCGCCCTGTTGCAGAAGACATACGGGGTCGGCGCCGACGCCATCGACAGCCTGAGCGCCAACGGCCGTGACACGGACCTGGACCATGCGGAAGCCCAGGCCCGCTCGGGGTACGTCCAACGCGAGCTTATCGACGACGGGGTGGACGACGCCTCCATCGTGTCGGTGGTGAACGAGCTGTTGTTGCGGGCTCAGCAGGAAGGGGCCACCGATATACATCTGGAGCCTCTCGAGCACCGGGTCCGGGTGCGGTTCCGCATCGACGGGATGTTGCTAGAGATCGCCGTGCCCGAGGGTCTGGTCCACTATCACCCGGTCGTGGTGTCGCGCATCAAGGTGATGGCCAACCTGGACATCGCCGAGCGGCGGCTGCCCCAGGACGGACGCATCAAGGCGACCGTGGGGGGAGTGCAGAACGAGTACCGGGTGTCCGTCCTGCCGACCCAGTTCGGCGAGACGGTGGACATCCGGGTGCTAACGAACGCATCCATCCTGACCGGGTTGACGGGGCTGGGCATGTGGGAAGAGGAGCAGGAATTCATGCGTAAGACGCTGGAATCTCCCTACGGCGTAATCCTCGTGACGGGACCCACCGGCAGTGGCAAGACCACGTCTCTGTACTCGTTCCTCAACATCATGAACGAAACCAGCCGCAAGATCATCACCATCGAGGACCCCATCGAATACCACCTCGACGGCGTGACCCAGTTGCAGGTCCATCCCCGCATCGGGTTGACCTTCGCCCGTGGTCTGCGTTCGATGTTGCGTCACGATCCCGACGTCATGATGGTCGGCGAGATCCGCGACCATGAGACGGCCGAGACGGTGATCCGAGTCGCCCTGACCGGTCATCTGGTCTTCAGCACCGTGCACACCAACGATGCCCCCAGCACACCCGCCCGTCTGTTGAACATGGGAATCGAACCCTATCTGCTGGCCTCGTCGGTTCGCTGTATCCTGGCGCAGCGGTTGGTGCGGAAGATCTGTCCGGTTTGCGCGGAGATCGATTCCCAGGAATACGTGAAGGAAATCGCGGGCGAGCTGGCAGCGCAGGACAAGGCCAGCCGTTTCGACGGGGAGATCGTCTTCATGACGGGGGCCGGGTGCGACAAGTGCCACCACACCGGCTACAGCGGCCGTACGGCGATCTTCGAGATCCTGCCGGTGACGGCCAAGGTGCAGGAACAGATCCTGGCCCGCGCGCCCGCTTCGGCGTTGCGCAAGGAGTTGATGGCCGTCGGCACGGGCACCCTGCGGGAACGCGGCCTGGCCCTGGCCGCACGGGGGGAAACGTCGGTGAGCGAGGTGCTGCGGGTGACCGCGGGCCAGGACGGGGTATGATTTCGGCATGAAGGCTTTTCGCTACATCGCCAAGAGTGGACCGGGCAACCGGGTCGAAGGAGTCATGGAAGGTGAATCCGCGTCCGGAGTCTCGCGAGCCCTGGTCGCCAAGGGGATGTTCCCGATCGAGGTGGCCGAAGTCTTTCCCGAAGGCGGCGTTTTCAACCAGGTCGGGGTGTTGAAGGGAATCTGGCAACGCATCGGGCACCGGCCGCTGGGCAGCCAGATCCTGGCCCTGTTCACCCGCAGGTTGGCCGATCTGCTGGACGCCGGGCTGCCCATGCAGAAAGCGATGCAGCAGCTCCACGCCCAGACCAAGGAACGCGCCCTGAAGAACGTTCTGCGGTCGGTGGCCTTTCGCGTCAAGAGCGGAGAGTCGCTGTCGCATTCGCTTTCGGGTTACGGGACACTGTTCCCGCAGTCGCTGATCGGCGCCATCGAAGCGGGAGAGACCGGCGGGGGGCTGATCACCATCCTGCAGGGCCTGGCCGATTTGTACGAGAAGGAGGACGACCTGGAGCGGACCTTGCGGGCCGCGTTGCTCTACCCGACCCTGGTGCTGCTGGTCAGCGCCACCACGCTGGTGGTGATGTTCACGTTCCTGCTGCCCAAGCTGAGCGTCCTGTATAGCGACCTCGGTCAGGAACTGCCCGGACCCACCCGGTTCCTGATTGAAACTTCCGCCTTCTTTCAATCCTTCGGGATTCTGGTCCTGGGCGGGGGACTGGTGCTCATGCTGGGAGTGATGGTCCTCCATGCGCGTTCCACCCGTTTCCAGTTGCTGGTGTCGCTGGCGGTCCTGAGGATTCCCGTTGTCGGCCGGATCATTCTGGATCGTGAGATCGTGCGGTTCGCCCACACCCTGGCGAGTCTGGTGAGCGGCGGCGTACCCCTGATGCGGGGTCTCTGGTTCGCCTCCAGGTGCTCCGGGAATTCGGCCATCGTGGCGGAGCTCGCCGGGTTCGGGCAGCGGGTAGGAGAGGGGGCCAGCCTGAGCACGGTCATCAGCGAAAGCAGGATGGGTGAGAGCGTCCTGGTGATGATGATCCAGGTGGGAGAGGAAATGGGCGAACTGGCCGAATCCCTCGAGAAGGCCTGCCGGGTCTACGAACGGGAACTGCGGGAGCGGATGAAGGTGATCACGACCGTGCTGGAACCCATGTTGATCGTTTTCCTGGGCTTGGTCGTGGGTTTCATCGTGTTTTCCATGATGCTGCCGATCATGGAGTTGGACCTGGCCTGATTCATGTCATCGCCTGGTGCGCTGCCCCGAGTCGGGCAGCAGGCTGAAGAAAACCGGCAACGAATTGGTCGCCGACTCCAGTACTGACCGATCGAAATACGATATCATTGACGACTACCCCGTATTGATTGATTTCCACAATTGCATCAAAAATAAAATTGGTTGTGCCTCTGAAATTGTGTTTGGCCGGTAATCCCGCCACGGCAATTCCACTGCAAGGGTCAACGACATATTGGAGGTTCCCGTTTGGATCTCAGATTATTAACTCATTTGTTATCAATAGGTTGATT
>CBDURF010000258.1:0-2957 GCA_965369705.1 uncultured bacterium | reverse complement strand
GAAACCTTCTGCCACCAAACAAAATCCGGGCTTGACCTGAATTAGATCCCAGTTTAAAGATCGTTCTTGTTTGGAATCCGGTGGCTTCGAAGCCAATCCGGGTTCCGGGATTGGGGCTTGTCTGAAAGGAGTCGTCGTGAAACGAATTTTTCTTACCCTGATGATTTTCATGATTCCGCTGGGCTTCCTGGGCGTCAGCGCTACGGACTCCCAGGCGGGATTGGGACTGGGTGTGCACTACCTGAATACCCTTGGTGACATAAAAGATCACCCGGAATTCGATTCGAGCGCCTTCGGTTTCCTGGGCGCGTACTCCTTCGGCCTGGGGTTGATCAACTTCGAAGCGGATCTGGAATGGATCCCCGATTACGCCTTCGGGAAAGACATGATTGAGCCGTCGGCCTATGTCTTTGCCGGGAGCTTCATCTACGGCGGATTGGGTATCGGGATCGGCCACATCAACGGTGAATGGCAGAGCGACCCCTTCTACGCCCTGCGGGCGGGGGTCAAACTGGCCATGCTGGATATTTTCACTTCGTACCGCTTCCAGAAATGGTCGGACCTTGAAGGTGTTGAATCCGACGATGTGAACTCCCTTACATTTGGAGTCATGTTCAAGTTCTGATCAGGCTCAATAAAAAAGCCTCGGACCATTGTCCGGGGCTTTTTTCGCGATTCCAAAGCTGTAGCTGAATCTAACCGCCCAGCTCCTTGTGCCCCGCAACCAGTTTTTCCACCACGGTCGGATCGGCCAGCGTGGTGATGTCGCCCAGGTCGGTATACTCACCGGCAGCGATGTTTCGCAGGATTCGCCGCATGATCTTGCCGCTACGCGTCTTGGGCAGGCCGGGCACGATCATGATCCGGTCCGGCGTGGCGATGGGCCCGATCACGTGCCGCACCTGTTCCTTCAGCGCGCCCACCAGCTCGCCGGGCGTGACCCCGTTATTGATCGCCCCCAGGATGACGTAGGCAAAGATGCCCTGGCCCTTGATCTCATGCGGGAAACCCACCACGGCCGCCTCGGCCACGGCTTCATGGGCGACCAGCGCCGATTCCACCTCGGCGGTGCCCATGCGGTGCCCCGAGACGTTGATCACGTCGTCGACGCGGCCGGTGATCCAGTAGTAGCCGTCCTCGTCGCGCCGGCAGCCGTCGCCGGTGAAATATAGGCCCGGATACTGGGAAAAATAGGTTTCGTAGAAGCGGTGATGGTCGCCCCAGACTGTGCGCGCCTGGCCCGGCCAGGTCTTTTCGATGCACAGGTTGCCCGAAACGCCGTTGCCTTCGAGGCGCTTGCCTTCCTCATCCACCAAAAGCGGTTTGACCCCGAAAAAGGGCAACGTGGCCGAACCCGGTTTGAGGGGCGTCACCCCGGGCAGGGGTGTGATCATGATGCCGCCGGTTTCGGTCTGCCACCAGGTGTCGACGATGCAGCACTGCTTCTTGCCGACCTTTTCCAGGTACCACATCCAGGTGTCGGGATTGATGGGCTCGCCGACGGTGCCGAGCACCTTCAGGGAATCACGGGAGGATTTTTCCAGGAACTCGTCACCCTCACGCGCGATGGCCCGGATCGCGGTGGGCGCCGTGTAGAAGATGTTCACCTTCAGGTCGTCGACGATCTGCCAATAGCGGCCCGCGTCGGGATAAGTGGGGATGGACTCGAACATCACCGTGGTCGCCCCGTTGGCCAGGGGGCCGTAAATGATGTAGCTGTGCCCCGTGATCCAGCCGATGTCCGCGGCGCAGAAGTAGACATCACCCGGTTGGAAATTGAACACGATGCGGTGGGTCATGGAGGTGTAGACCATGTAACCGCCCGTGGTGTGCATCACGCCCTTGGGTTGGCCGGTCGAGCCGGAGGTGTACAGGATGAACAGCGGATCCTCCGCACCCATCCATTCCACGGTGCAGGTCGAGCGTTGTTTGCGCACCTCCTCGTCGAGCCAGAAATCGCGGCCGGGTTTCATGTTCGTTTCGGTGTCGGTGCGGCGGGCCACCAGCACGGTCTCCACCATGTCGAGGCCGTCGACCGCACGGTCCACGGTGTCCTTCAGCTTGATCTTCTTGCCCCCGCGCAAACCTTCGTTGGCCGTGACGACCAGCTTGCAGCGGGCGTCCAGCACCCGGTCCCGGATGGCGTCGGCGCTGAAGCCGCCGAAAATGATCGAATGGATGGCCCCCAGCCGCGCGCAGGCCAGCATCGTGTAGGCCAGTTCGGGGATCATCGGCATGTAGATGGCGATGCGGTCGCCCTTGCGCACCCCGTGAGCCTTCAGCACGTTGGCCACCTTGGCGACCTCGTGCTTGAGCTTGCGGTAGGTGATGTGTTCGTATTCGCCGGGTTCGTCCTTCACCCAGATGATGGCGTCCTGGTCGCCCTTGTCCTCCAGATGACGATCCACGCAGTTGTAACAGGCGTTCAGGCGCCCGCCCAAATACCAGCTGAAGTCGACGTTTTCGTAGTCGTGGTCAAACACCATGCGCGGCGGGTTGAACCAGGATATGTGCTCGGCCTGTTTGCCCCAGAAGGTCTCCGGATCATCCAGCGAAAGCCGGTAGAGCCGCTCGTATTCCTCCATGCTGCCGATGTGACTGGTGGCGGCCACATCGGGATTGGGGCCGTAAATCTTGTTTTCCTGGTTATCGGACATGGGTAGATGCCTCCCGGGTGGGTTGTCTTGCGCGTGGCTGCAATCAGATATAGAAGATGACTTTATACCAGTTTTTGAAGCCCGGAACAAGGGACCAGCCAAACCGCGGTCTTATTCCCTGTTGCGAAGGTACTCCCTGATCTGCTGCAGATTGTAGGCCGCGCGTGGATGGTCCGGCATGCCAGCGACCGCGATGGCCAGGTATTCTTCCGCCTCTTCGTATTTCCCCATCTCCCCCAGCAGCAACCCGAGGGAATAGGCCAGGTCGTACGCCTCGGGTTCCGCCTCGAGGGCCGCCCG
>CBDURF010000257.1:0-2968 GCA_965369705.1 uncultured bacterium | reverse complement strand
TGTAGGCCACACCTCCAAATCCGGCTTTTAGAGCGAGGGGCCGGATTGAAAGGCGGCGGGGTCGGAAGGGCGAACCCGATTCCGTCGCACCCCCCAACCCGGATGGTTCCCAAGGCGAAGGAACCATCCGGGTGGTTTTTTTGCCGAATACGACAAATCCGGATCAACCCGACAACCCACCGGCAATTCTTGCTTTCATCACGGAAAATGACGAAATTTGGGGGATGAAAACCCCCTAAACGGGGTGATTCCACACCTTTTTCCGGGTTCGAGCCAAGGCAGGGGCCGCCGGCTCCCTTTCCGCCCGGAGCGCCACGAGGAGGACCGGATGAACATCACCGTCACCAGGAATCCCAATCCCCAGTCGCCTCCCGACGGGGACTTCGGCTTCGGCCGGATCTTCACGCCCCACATGTTCGTCATGGACTACTCCGCTGGTCAGTGGCATGACCCGCGCATCATTCCCTACGGCAATTTCAGTCTGGATCCCGCCGCCAAGGTCCTGCACTACGGCCAGGAGATCTTCGAGGGGATGAAGGCCTACCGGAACGGCGAAGACGGCTCGGTGCACATGTTCCGTCCCGACAAGAACGTGACCAGGTTCAACATTTCCTGCGAGCGCATGTGCATGCCCCAGGTGGATCCGGACCTGTTCATGAAGGCGCTGGACCAGCTCATCGCTCTGGACCGCGACTGGGTGCCCGAAAGTCCCAACGCCCTGTACATCCGCCCGACGATGATCGCGACCCAGACCGGTCTGGGCGTGAAGGCTTCGACCGATTACATCTTCTTCATCATCATCGGACCGGTGGGATCATACTTCGCCGGCGGCATCAATCCCCTGCGGCTGCGCGTCGAAGAGAAGTTCGTGCGCTCGGCCGAGGGCGGCACCGGTTTCGCCAAGACCGGCGGCAACTACGCGGCGTCCCTCCTGCCCATCCAGCAGGCCCAGGAGGCCGGCTACGACAACATCATCTGGCTGGACGCCAAGGAGATGAAGTACGTCGAGGAGATGGGCGCCATGAACATCGCCTTCGTGTATGAGGACAAGATCATCACCGCGGCGACCGGAGACACCATCCTCAAAGGGGTGACGCGCGATTCGGTGGGCATCCTGCTGAAGGATCTGGGAAGCAACTGGGTCGAGGAGCAGCCGAATATCGCCCAGATCTGCGAGGACGCCCGCACCGGCAAGCTGAAGGAAGTCTTCGCGTGCGGCACCGCCGCGGTGGTCACCCCGGTCGGCGTGATCCACTACCAGGGCGCCGATCATCGGATCGCCGACGGAAAAGAAGGGGAGCTGACCCACAAACTTCGTGTTACACTGACAGGGATCCACGCGGGGAACAGCGAACATCACCCCGAGTGGATTCATGTCGTTCCCGTTTTTGAAAACGTCTGATCCCCGCTTGATCAGTCCGTTTTCCCAGGAGCCTGTTTCCACGGGGAGGCAGGCTCCTTGCCTTGTCCCCTGGGTGTCATCGGAGAGGTTGCCATGTTCAGGAAAATCATGATCCCGCTTCTGGCCGGGTTGATCGCCATGACTGGAACCATGGCTGGATCCATGGCGCTGGCCGGCCCCGAAGGCACGGTGCGCGGCGAATCCCGCGACCGGGTCGCCATTCTGTCCGTGAAGGATTTCAACCTGCGGGATCTCGAAGGCAAGGTGGTGCTGGTCGGGTTCTGGCAGGCCAGGTGCAAACAGTGCGAGGCATACATCTTGTGGCTGACCGAGATGCAGGCCCGTCATGGAGACGACGGTCTGATCATCGTGGCGGTGAACCAGGACCGGAACGAATCCGCCGCCACCGACCTGCTCAACAAGATCGACCCCAAGATCCAGGTGGTAATCGATCCCACCGGCAAGATGGCGTCCCAGTATCAGTTGGAGGCCATGCCCAGCAGCTATCTGTACGATCGGAACCTGGACATGCAGGCCAAGTTCGTGGATTTTGTCCCGGAGGAGACCGAACCGGTGGAAGCCGAAATCGTCAAGCTGCTGAAAAAGAAGTACAAGGACTGACCGCTTTGTCCGGCGCCGGTCCCGCTGATGAAAGGTCCTCATGCAGAACCTGCAGTTCACCCGTCCTCTCGTGGTCTTCGACCTCGAAACAACCGGCATCGACGTGGAAAAGGACAGGATCGTCCAGATCGCCATGATCCGGGTCGAACCCGGGGGAGGACGCACCACCTTCGAGACGCTCGTCAATCCCGAACGGCCCATTCCGCCGGAGGCCTCCGCCGTGCACGGGATCCAGGACGCCGACGTCCGGGACAAGCCCACCTTCAGCCGGATTCGAGGGGAAGTGGAGGATTTTCTCGCCGATGCCGACCTGGCCGGTTTCAACTCCGTCAATTTCGATCTGCCGCTGCTGCAGGCGGAACTCCAGCGGGCGGGCAGCGAGATGGATTTCCCGGGCGTCCGCCATCTGGACGCCATGAAGATCTTCCACCGCATGGAGCGGCGCGATTTGACAGCGGCCTACAGGCTCTATTGCGGCAAGGAGCTCACCGGCGCCCACAACGCCCTGGCCGACACTGAAGCCACCCTCGCGATCCTCGATGCCCAGATCGCCCGGTACGAAGAGGTTCCCGGCGAGATCGAGGCTCTGCACCGGTTCTGCAATCCCGACGAGGGCCGGTACGTGGACCGGAAGCGGAAGTTCGTATGGAACGACCTGGGCGAAGCCGAATTCACCTTCGGTAAGTTCCAGGGCCGGTCATTGAACAAGGTGGTGGCCGACCAGCGCGGGCGCAGCTACCTGGAATGGATGCTCGGCAGCGATTTCAGCGAAGAGATCAAGGGCATTCTGCGGGATGCTCTCGACGGGGCCTTTCCCAAAAAAGAGGTTTGAGGACATGGGCGACGACAGGAAAGATCAGCGCAGACAAGGTCGGTTCGGACGCAGGGCGTCGGACTTCAAACCTCAATATCCCGAAATGCCCGAAGACAAGCCGGAATTCGAAA
>CBDURF010000256.1:0-3021 GCA_965369705.1 uncultured bacterium | reverse complement strand
AAACGATTGTTGACCCGATGGGTAGAATATGGGGTTGGGGAATACTGTACAAGATAAATTTATAACAGGTTGACCGGCAGCAATGTCAAGTCGGACAGTGGGAATTAGAGCGCAAAGGGGCCGGACGGTTTCCCGCCCGGCCCCTGCAAAAAATTGCCGGCTGCGTCTCAATCCTCTGCCGAAGTCTCCACGGCCTGATCCAACAGGTATTTTTTGAACCAGGCCAGATCCCATTTCATTTTGGCCAAACGGTTTTCGTGGGTCGTCAGGCCGTGGGGCTCGCCCGGATAGACAACCAGTTCCGTGGGAACGTGCAGATAGTGCTTCAGGGCCCGGTACAGGGCTCGGCTGTGGGCCGGGGGAACGCGGGGGTCGTTGCCGCCCACGTGAATGAGGGTCGGCGTCTTGACCTTGTCCAGATTGTACAGGGGCGAGGCTTTTTCGTAATGGGCCGGCTGTTCCCAGGGCAGGCCTTCCACGAAATTGATGACGTGCCCGGGTGTGTCCTCGGTGCCCCATTGGATCACCATGTCCAGCACGCCCGCGCCGCTGCTGGCGGCGGCGTACAGGTCCGGTTCGGCGACGATCATGCAGTTCGTCAAATAGCCGCCGTTGCTCCAGCCGCTCACGCCGATCCTGGCGGGATCCGCGATTCCCTGATCGATCAGCCAGCGCGTCCCGGCCGCGATGTCGGTCACCTCGATCTCGTTTTCACGCCCGATCAGCTTGGCCAGGAATTCGTCCCCGTATCCCGTCGAGCCGTGGTAGTTCGGGCTGAGCAGGGCGTAGCCGTTGCCGGCCATCAGCGCCCGCCCGTAGATCCACAGGCGCAGGCGGAACTTTGTCGAGGAGGTGGGACCGCCATGCAGCTCGATGATGGTCGGCAGGGGGCCGTCGCCTTCCTGGTAACCAGGGGGCAGTTCGAGGATGCCGTAGCAGACGTCGCCGTCGGCGCCCGTCCAGCTTACGTGCTTGATCTGGGGCAGTTTCCAGGTGTCGACCTGGGGATTGACGCGGGTCAGGCGTTCGAATTTCTCGGGAGATTTGACGGAATATATGTCGTTGGCGTCGGTAATGGTCTCGAACACGGTGGTCAGGCTGCCGCCCCGCTCATCGAAATCGAAGGAGCCGACCACGATATCGCCGCCGGCGAGGGCCCGGGTTTTCCCCTGATCGCCCCCGCCGACCTTCTCGGTTCCGTAGACATGGATCCGCCCCATCGTCTCGCCGCGATAACACAGGGTGCGGCCGGTGCCCTTCCATCTCAAGGAGCCCGCGTAGGTCACCATGTCCGGTCGTTCGACCAGCTGGAGGACCCAGGCGTCGTCCTTTTCCTCGGTGATCCAGATCCGGGAGGAGTACCCGTCATAGGAGATGGCGAAGGCAAGCGCCCGGCTGTCGCCGGACCAGGTCAGGTCGTCGATCCAGCCGTAGGGGGAGGGATGGTCCTCACGCCATTCCTGGCTCGTGGTCCGGGTCACCTCGTCCGAGGCCAGGTCGAGGATCTCGACCCGGGACCAACCTTCCTTGAAGATCAGCTCGTTGCCGCTGGTGGTGACCATGCCCAGCCTGTTTCCGTCGGGCGAAAGAGACATTTCCCAGATCACCCGGTCGGCCGGCAGCATCACTTCATCTCGCCAGCTGCGCAGATCCAGTTTGCGCACTTCGGTGAACCAGGTCACCCCGTGGCCGTATTCGAGATCCTCGAATTCCTCGCGGAGATCCTTCCACTCGCCGGTCACTTCCTTTTTCCGGACGCAGTAATAGAGGACATGTCCGTCGGGAGCCAGGGCGAACGACTGAACGCCGTCATCGACCCGGGTCACCGCGACGGGCCTTTCTTCGCCTGGGACCAGGCGCCAGACCTGGCGGCTGCCGTCGTGCGGAGGGGCGTCCCGGCCGGCCTTGTCCCGACCCAGGAAATAAACGGCCTCCCCGTCGGGAGACCAGACCACCGACGAGACGGCGAAGCTGTCGAAGGTGTGCCGGGCGAGTCCGGCTCCGGCGCGCGTGACGGTCCACAATTCGCTGTGTCGGCCTTCCTGGCCTTCGCCCCAGCGGCTTTCCGTGTAGGCGATGGTTCCACCGTCTGGCGACACCGCGAGGTTGCCCAGGCTGATCAGGTCGAAGTAGTCCTCCGGCACGATGTCGTGGTCACGGTCCGGGGAGTCGCCCAGGGCGGGGATCGCTACCACCAGGAACAGGATGACCGTCAAGAAACTCAGGTGCGCCACGTGTCTCACGGAAATACCTCCGACATGAAGAAGAGGCGGAAAGTCCGCCGTGATTAAGGAAGTGTCCGACTGGTGAAAACTATCATTCCGGCGCGGTGGGGAAGCCAGTTTTTTCCCGGGACGGTTCCCGGAAATCTGCCTCGATTGATGGCTGAAAGCTGTACCAAAGGGCAGGGAAATCGGATCAGCCGGGCAGGGACCAGGTCCCGGGTTTCGTGGAGAATTGAGGAAAAATGAACATAAATTATTTAATTATATCATTTTGCGCGGATCACACACTGCATCGAATTTGATAGCCAATTGATAAAAAAGACAAACAATCCTACATTTTTTCGTGTAAATGATCTTCCGTTATGATATAATCCTGGTACAAGGTTGATTTCGTTCGCAGGGGCCAGCCCCAAAACAAACTCTCCACGTCATCAGAGGAGCGACAAAATGAAGAAGATGGTTCTTGTCTTGACTTTGGCGGCTTTCGCCCTCAGCGGATCCGCTTTCGCCCAGGACCCAAACTACTTTAACAACATCGGTCTGTACCTGACCCCGGGTGGCTATGTTGATCCCGGCGCCGAAGACGGGACCGGTAGCTGCGGCGTTATTCCAGAAGACGTTTCATTCACCGCGTTCGTGGTCCTTTCCCGGTTGACCAACCCCGAAGTGTGGGGCTGGGAAGCCAGTTTCACTCCCGACAATATGCTGTCCCTGGGTGGAGCTTTCTATGGTGAGGGATTGAACATCGGGGAGGGTGGCGAGTTTATCGTCGCTCTGAACGAACCGTTGTTAGCCG
>CBDURF010000255.1:0-3074 GCA_965369705.1 uncultured bacterium | reverse complement strand
AGACGCCCGGAATGCTCATGCTGGCGCGCACGGCTTTGAGCAGGTTTCCCTTGTCCGGAACGAACATCTCGCCTGTCTGCAGGTTGGTGGTCACGGCGCGGAAGGGGTAGGCCAATTCATCGAAACCGCGGTGCCCGGAAAGGTAGAGGGATGGACTGCGGAATGCGAAACCCAACTTCTGTCCCGCGACCACTCCCGACGACAGGACGATGCGGCCCTTCCAGCCCCATTCCACGGTAATGAAGGCGGCCGAATCGTCCTGCTTGCGGCGGTAGATGCGCTGGGTGCGTTCAGGACGGTCGGAGAAAGAGATCATCCCAGTCCACTCCGGTCACGATGATTTCGATCTCATCGGGATCGACACCGACGGCGTACAGGGCGCCCACGATCGACCCCATGCTCGTTCCGGCCACGTAGTCGATCGGCACGTTCATTTCCTTCAGGACCTGCAGGACTCCGATATGGGCTGCGCCCCGGGCTCCGCCACCGCCGAGGGCGAGGCCGATTTTGGGACGATTCACGGAATTCTCGTCGGATTCGGTCTCCTCCGCCCGGGAAATATCGGCCGGCACGGCGGCCAGGAGGATCCCCAGAAGGCATCCCAGGAAATGAAAAACAAGATCGCGTCTGTCCATGTGTGGATTCCGTTCCGATGACTAGTCCGGATTGTAACCTCGAAAGCCCCTGTCGGCGTCGAATGAAATGGAATTGTAGGGTTGAACCGATCTGAAATGAAGGAAAAAGGTTCGCACCCGGCGACTAGGAAAATTTCCATCTCCTCAGGGGAAATATGGTATAATCAAAGATCAAATGGAGATGTCCGGAACGGGCATTGCGTCAAGACGGCTTGACGTGATAAGGAGATTCAGGATCATGATACCCATGAGGACAGATTCCGGGCGTTCCGTGCCGCAATTTTCCCTCCCCGCAATTTCCACCACCTTGATCCTGGTCATGTGCCTGGCCTTGCCTGACGCCGGGCAGGCGGCGCAGCACTATGTCCTACCCATCGACGTGAATACTTCGACCGCGGACCGGACCGACAAACCGGTGGACGTCGCGGTCGACCTGACCGCCTTTCTGACCCTGATCGGCGGTTCCCTCGACCTGAACACCCTGCAGGTGGCCGAAGTCGATTCCACGGGGGAGCGTCTCGACACGGGCGTCCTGTTCCAGTTCGATCCCGCCCCGGGATTCGATCCGGCGACCCAGGCGGCCGGAACGCTCATCTTCATTTTGGCCGGGATCACACCGGCCGCGATGACCCGCCATTATCAGATATGGTTCGATGTGGACGGCGGCTGCGCCGACTGCCCGGCGCCTCCGGTGGTGACCAACCCCGTGACGGTCGATAGCCTGACCTACGAAAACCAGCTGACCTACGTGGTCGACACGCCGCGGGCAGTCTACAGGTACCACGCCGAGGGCGCGGGTCTGGCCAGCATGATCGATGGTGACGGCCAGGACTGGATCAGTTTTCATGACATCCCGGGCAGCGGGTCGGCCGGCGAGTATCGGGGTCTGCCCAATCTGGTCTTCAAGTCGGGCCAGCCCCAGAGCAGCTATTTCCATCCCGGTTTCACCAATGCCCATAGCCGCATCGTAAGCGCCGGTCCACTCAAGGTGACCGTCTCCTCGGAAACGGACAATCCGAGCGATCTGTGGCAGGTGTTGTGGGAATTCTATCCCGCGTACGCGCGCATGACGGTGCAGACCGTGGGAACGACCAATGACGGCAAGTACTGGTTCCTGTACGAAGGTACGATGGACGGCTCGATGGACGTGAACGATGTGGTCGTCCGGTCCACCGGTGTCCAGACCAGCGCCTTCGACTATGCGGATAGCTGGGAGGAGATCCTGCCGGATCCTGTCTGGGTCTATTTTCACGACCTGGACGCTTCGAGGATCCTCTACCTGGTCGACGACATGGGTGACGAGGACCCGGATTCCTACCGGCCCCAGGGTCAAACCAGCGGTTCCACGCCCGAGATGACGGTTTTCGGTTACGGAAGGGTTCTCAACACCTCACCCGACAAGCTCATCCCGCGCATGTCGGGAACCGGGCGGACCTTCACCATCGGTTTCGGGGAGGATCACGCGGCGGCCGACGGGGAAATTGCCGGAGCCTCCGAACCTCTTATCGTCACCGTGGGTACGCCGAACAGCGGCGCGAGCGCGGTGGACGAGGCCCATGTTCCCGCCGCGGCGGTTCTCCATCAGAATTATCCCAATCCGTTCAATCCCCGAACCAGGATCACCTTCACCCTGCCCGCCGCGTCCCGGGTCCGCCTGGACATTCTCGATCTCCAGGGCCGGCGGGTCGCTAACCTGGTGGACGGCAATCTGTTCTCGGGCACCCATTCGGTCACGTTCGAGGGGAAGGGTCTTCCCAGCGGGATGTACATTTCCCGTCTGATCACGGACCAGGAATCCTGCGAACGCAAGATGACGCTGATCCGTTGATCCGGTCTCACCGACCGGGTGGCAAGTTTCCCCAAATTTGGATAACATATGTCCAGTTCTGCCATGAACAGGGGATCGTCTTTAGGTCTGCTCTTATTTCTCCAGTGCGCCATCATCAAGACCGGTGTTTTCGATTCCTATATGAGGATTCCGTCCCTGAGGACGGACCAAAAAGGGGGTAATGGGTATGAATCGATCACCACGGTTGTTTATGTTGGCCTTGGTGTTTGTCGTAGCGGTCATCACTTGGGGGACCGGTAATGCTCTGGCCCAGGGTCCGATTGCCGACCACAGTACTGCCATCCTGATGCCCTCGCCGCCGCTAGGCCTTTCCATGTTCCTGGTGCCCAATGGAATGGGAACACCCTTCACCAACTGCTTCGGAGCGGGTGGGGTGCGCGTCAACGCGAGGATCACTGTCACCTTGATCAATGCGATGGGTACACCCGTCATCGGCTGGCCTGCCGACCGTATCCGGATCGAGCAAATGGGCTCGCCGCTTGTCTGGTGCGCCGACTCCTTCTATCCACCGCCCTTACATGCGCCCAACCTGGCCGACGGGCCGACCAACATGTTGGGGCAGACGACTTTCACCATGTCCTACCACGGCG
>CBDURF010000254.1:0-3151 GCA_965369705.1 uncultured bacterium | reverse complement strand
GTAACACACTTTCCACCGCCATTTTGTTAAAAAATGCAAATCTGATGATCGGATCGCAAGAATGATCTCTAAATTGTTTGGCCTGACCGATTCAATGCCCTATCCTGCAATTGTTCCGCTTGAAAATACTCCGCGTCAACGGTCTTGTCAGCCCGGGAAACCCTCTGGAGGAGCCATGCGCCCCGTTCGCGCCTCAACCCACCCCATTCTGTCCCTGGTTTTGCTCGGAGCCCTGGTGGTTTTGCCCGCCCTGGCCCAGGACGAGGAAGTGGACACTCCACCGGAGACCGCGCCGGTCCATCCCGACAAAATCCTGGTTACCGAGGCGATTCCGCTGCTTCTGCCCGCCTTCCACGACGATGAGCTGGCCGGCGTCGAGATCGCCGACCTCCTTGACGAGATGCCCGCTGGGCTGGGCCGCGCAGCGCCGGACCGGGACAGTGAATTCGCCGGACCGGATGGATCGTCCTACAGATGGCGCGTAGAATCCTTGAAGGATGGGGACATCGAATTCGACCGTCTCAAGGATGGATCCGCTGCCCGTTATCTGGCGTTCTACATCACCACTGATCGATGGGAAAAAGTATCACTGACGGTGGCCGGTGAACATCCCGTCAAGGGATCGCTGGACGGGGCCGACCTGGACCTGGCCAAGAAGGACGCCGATGACGAGAATCCCGCCCGTCACGAGGCCGAGTTGAAACTGGCCATCGGCAAACATTTGGTCGTGCTGCGGACGATGGCCGACCCCGAAGTCGCAGGCGACTGGAAACTGGGTCTGGCCTTGACGCTCGACGCCGAAGCCCAAGACCCAGCCCTGGAATTTTCCGTCGACCCGAAACGTCCCGTGGACATCGAGACCCTCCTGAACGCTCCGCGCATTTCCAGCGTGGCCCTTTCGCCGGACGGTGTTCTGGCGGCCATCCGGCTCGGCGAATATCGCAACGGAGAGGACCGCGAGCAGTGGCTCGAGATCCGAAACACGGAAGACGGCAGCCTGGCGTTCCTGTGGCGGACAGGCCAGACTCCGGGGACCGTGGCGTGGCATCCTCAAGGCCGTAAACTGAACTGGCAGACCAACAACGACGACAAGGCCACCGTCTGGCAACACGATCTGGACACCGGCGAAACCGGGACCATCCTGGCCGATGTCCAGGAGTTGGGCCGCTGGGCCTGGGCCCCGGACGGGGGCTCGCTCGTCTACGAGATCAAACGCTCACCCGACGAAGACGACCGCAAGGTCAAACGAGTGCTGCACCCTGCCGACCGGCAGCCCTGGTGGCGTGACCGGTCCCATCTGAGGCAGATGTTCGTGCCCGGGGGTCTGACCCGGCGTCTGACCGCCGGACCGGTCAGCGCCAGCCGCTGGGAAATCTCCGATGACGGCAAAAAGATGCTGTTCTTCACCAGTGAACCGGACTTCACCAACCGACCGTTCAGCACGACTGAACTGTGGCTGATGGATCTGGAAACCCTGGCCACCGAGAAGATCCTGTCCGATCCCTGGATCGGCGGCGCCATATTCAGTCCCGACGGCAAAACGCTCTGCCTCCAGGGATCGCCCTCGGCCTTCGGCGGCCTGGGCCGCAACCTGCCGGACGGCGTGCAGGCCAACGACTATGGCGGGCAGCTGTATCTGTACGACCTGGCCGCGGGCCGGGCCGAACCGGTCTCCCTTTCCTTCACCCCGGACATCAACACCGTCGAGTGGTCCCGGGCCGACGGTTTCATCTACGCGCGCACCACCGACACCCAGTACGGCAGCGTCTACCGGTTCAAGCCCGGCGGTCAGAACTGGGAAAGGGTCACCACGGGGCTGGAGGTCACGGACCAGTTCGCCCTGGCCCGGAACGCCGCCATCGGGCTGGCCCGCGGTTCGAGCGCGACGACTCCCAACCGCATTTACGCCGTGGACCTGGCACAGAAGAAGGCCCGTCTGCTGCTGGATCCCGGGGCCGAGGATTACCAGGACATCGTCTTCGGCAAGGTCGAGAACTGGGTGGCCGAGCTGCCGGACGGCATGAAGCTGGACGGCTTCGTCTACTATCCTCCCGACTTCGATCCCGCGCGAAAGTACCCCGTGATCGTCTACTTCTACGGAGGTACCAGTCCCATCACGCGCGACTTCGGCGGCCGCTACCCCAAGAACATCTGGGCGGGCCAGGATTATGTGGTCTACGTGCCCAATCCCAGCGGCGCCACCGGCTACGGGCAGGAATACGCGGCCCGCCACGTCAACGACTGGGGCATAATGACTGCCGGTGAGGTTATCGAGGGCGCCAAGGCCTTCCTGGCCGCCCACGACTTTGCCGATCAGGAGCGCGTGGGCTGCATGGGCGCCTCGTACGGGGGGTTCCTGACCGAGTATATCATCACGCAGACGGACATTTTCGCCGCCGCGGTCAGCCACGCGGGTATTTCCGACATCTCCAGCTACTGGGGCGAGGGCATGTGGGGCTACAACTACGGGGCGCGGGCCCTGGCCCACTCGTTCCCCTGGAAGGACCGCGACCTGTTCGTCGAGCAGAGTCCCCTGTTCCACGCCGACAAGATCACCACCCCGCTGCTGCTGGTGCATGGCGACAGCGACATCAACGTGCCCAAGGGTGAAAGCGACCAACTGTTCACGGCCTTGAAAATTCTCGGCAAGGAGGTCGAGTACGTACAGATCCAGGGGCAGGATCATCACATCCTGGACCACAAGCAGCGCATTGTCTGGAACGACACGATCATGGCCTTTTGGGCCAAGTACCTGAAGGGTCGGCCGGCCTGGTGGGACGAGATGTACCCGGCGCCCAAAGACTATCGGTAGAGGGTTTGGGCAACCGCCGACCTAGTAATAGCAAGAGGGCTCCCCTGGGGCCCTCTTTTTTTGTGTTGTGGCTTCGAAAATGTGTCTGATTATTAACTCATTGATTATCAAGAGGTTGTTTCAGCAAAAGTGCCCCCGGGGGCACTTCGGGACGCCAGCCGGGGGTGTGACAGACGTGATTTCCTGGTGCAATCGCTTGTTCGATAGTCATGGCCCTCATGCGCCTTACTATGATTACCCCGCCATCAGACCAGAAATCAGTTGCTGTTGCCCTCCCAGCTGGGATGCTCGGCTTCGAATCCTTCCCGCACCAGCGCCAGAACGGCGCTGTTGGGCACG
>CBDURF010000253.1:0-3186 GCA_965369705.1 uncultured bacterium | reverse complement strand
TACATAGCCCCTCGCAAAATAATCCGCAGGTACGAGGACTTTTTGCGAGGGGCTATGTATCATCCAGCCCGTCCACTCTCTTGCCCAGCAGTTTCACCAGCGCCCGCAGGGAACGAGCCGTCCTTGTGCCGTACCAACTCAACAGCTTCCCGTCCATGACCAGCGCGCGGTTGCGGGCGGCAACTACACCGGCCGCGGCCATCGACCACGAGGCGTGGTGGGTGAAGGGGAAGGGTTCGTCGGGCAGGAGCACCAGGTCGAGGTTTCGGGCGGCGAGATCATCCAGATCGACCTCGTAGTAGCCTTCCCGGTCGCCCATGACGTTGATCAGGCCCACTTCCTTCATGACGGCGTCGATATGATTGCCGGCGCCCGCGACCATCCAGGGCTTCTTCCAGACCAGGGTGGCCGCGCGCGCGGGCCGGTTGGTGGATTGGCGGAACTCGCCGGCGTGGAGGCGGGCGGCGGTCAGGTCGGCCATGGCCCGGCCGGCGACCACCTGGGCTCCCAGCAGCACGCCGAACTGGCGCAGCAGGGTCGAGACGTCGTCCAGCGTCCGCGGCATGACGGCGAATACGGGCACACCGCCTTCTTCCAGTTCGACGAGGTGTTCGGGTTTGTTCTCCTCGACGCAGGCCAGGACGAGGTCGGGCTCGAGGCTGCGGATCGTGTCCAGTTCGGGGTTCTTGGTTCCCCCGCAGGTGAGAATGCCCGTGAGGCGGCCCTTGGGTTCGATACAGTAGATGGTCCGGCCCACCAGACGCTCCTGTGCCCCCAGGCCGAAAATGGTTTCGGTCAAGCTGGGCACGAGCGAAACCACGCGACCGTAGGGGCCGGGCGCGATTTCAACTCCCCGGGCATCGATTTGGGGTTCGGATGTCGGGTTCATGGCAGCAGCCTCGGTTGGTGTTGCGGATTATGCTACCACCGGGCGGGGTGGTCAGCAAGGACGGGGCATGGATCATCGCTCCTGAGGTGGCGGAATACTCCAAACCTGTTTTGCGTGTTGAGAAATATCGGCCCACTCTCCGGCGAAAGGCGATCCCATGAGGATCAAGAATATCGACCACCTCAACCTGACCGTTGCGGACTTCGATGCAACAGTGACCTGGTACAATCGGGTTTTCGGCTTTGAACTGGTGGAAGAAGACGTGCAGGACGGCACCCGTTGGGGTGTGATTCGCCAGGGGGACGCCATGCTCTGCATCTATCAATTCGCCGACTGCCGTCTGGAAGACCGTTTCGCCATGCGCAAGAGGGGTCTGCACGGCATCAACCATTTTGGACTGCGGATCACGGACCGGGACGACTGGGAAAAGACCATCGGCAGAGAAAACATCGAAGTACTGTACGATGGGCCGATTCGCTGGCCGCACAGCACGTCGTGGTATATCAAGGACCCTACCGGCCACGAAATCGAGATCGCCCAGTGGGACGGGGATACCGTGACTTTTGATGAATAACCCTCTTTGCAGGCAATTTGCGCCTTGAAATTATTCTAAACCTCAAAAACAGCCCCCCCCGGAGGGTTACTCCAGTACCAGCCCCGGCCCGAATGAACCTGAATTCGCATGTTGCTAAAAATTTAACATTTATCTTGACAATAACCGACCATCTCTCTAGGTTATTGATAAATACAGTTCACTCAAACGGATGGAGGAGCGGTCATGGGGGCGCCGTCATCATTCGGGGATACGTTTGAACCCGCCATTGCGGGCTTTTTTTGCCAAAAATGCGGGAACGATTGTTTTTCCGAATCAGGTACATCGCACGGTGATTTTCCCGCCAGTCTGAAAAACGTGAGGATCATCTGCGCGGAAAAAGTGGGTCCTGATCTGATCAGGCAGGCCTTCGGAAACGGGGCGGACGGGGTCTTGATCTGCGGTTGTCTGGTTGGGTTATGCAAATCCCTGGACGACAACACCGCAGTGTTGGCCCACATCCATCAGGCAAAGATGGTTATGAAGGAGATGGACATCGTGCCGGGCCGCCTGCGGCAGGAATGGATCTGCGCTCCGGGCGGGGACAGTGTGCGGGACATCGTCGACGAGTTCACCGAACAGATCCGCGCTTTGGGCCCTCTTGAAGTTCCGGTCCTGGGGACCCTCCAGGAGAACGTCTGACACTCTACGGGTGCGCCCCGGGGTTTATCATCATATGATTAGGTCCGTCCGGACCTCAGGTAAGAAATCATCCTCGAAGGAGTCCTTCCCCATGACCACCGCAACCGCGAGGCGGTCCGCCGCCGCATTCGGCCTCATCGCGCTGTCCGCCGTCCTGGTGGTTTCCGCTTCTCTGGCGGAAGACCCAGAACGGGCGGAACGCCCTGAACCCGAGGTGTACGGCACCTTCGACGGCGACGAGATGTTCACCCTGCTGCCCCCTGGCGGCATTCCCGCCATCCTCGATCCCGAATACGTGACCGGCGAAGAGGCCGCGGCCCAGATGTCGCCCGCTGAACATGTGATGGGTCTGGCAACCGAAGGTGACGCCGTCTGCTGGTCGACGTGGCAGTTGGATCACCACGAAATCGTCAACGACGTTTTCGACGGCACGGCCATCGCCGCCACCTGGTGACCGCTCTGTCATACGGGCGTGGTTCACGTCCGCCGGGTTGAAGACAGGACCCTGACCTTCATCGTCTCGGGCAAGCTGTGGCGCAACAGCCTGATCATGCAGGACCAGGAAACGGGTTCACTCTGGAGCCACGTGACCGGGGAATGTCTGGAGGGCGAATACGAGGGAACTCAGCTGGAGATGATTCCCGTCGTGCAGACGACGTGGGAACAATGGTCAGCCGATCACCCCGCGACCCGGGTCCTGAAGAAGAGTGAAGAGATCAAATCGGCCCTCTACCAGAAGTACTTCGACAATCCGGAAAAGACCGGCTTGTTCCATACGGTCTGGTTGCAGGACCGGTTGCCGGGCAAGTCGCTGATCCACGGCCTGAGCCTCGGCGTCCACTCGCTGGCGGTGGCCGACGCGGCGCTCGCTGCCGGCGCCTCGGTGACCGGAAAACTGGGCGAGGTCGAGGTGAAGGTGACCCGCAACGCCGACGGCGGGGTCAGCGCCGTGCGCACCGACTCGGGTGAGCCGCTGGTCGTGCGCACGGCCTATTGGTTTGCCTGGAGCACGTATTTTCCCAACACGCAGGTCATCGACTGATCAGCACTTGTCCACTGATCA
>CBDURF010000252.1:0-3196 GCA_965369705.1 uncultured bacterium | reverse complement strand
GAACTTACCATCAAAAGTGGGGTTGACTCTTCCTATAAGGGGCACTTCTGCCGGCGGGCCGGGCGAAAAACCCAATGACTGGACATTGGGGCCAAGGGGTTTGAAATCCTGTTAGACACATTTTCAGAGGCACAATCGACATGTTTTCTTCAGGTTTGCCAAAAACATGATTGTTTTTGTTGTGTTTTAGCCGCGTTTTCGGTACAGTAATATCATACAAACTCCATAGGCGTTCATGAAATTGACGACAACCATCACTCCAGATCGCGAAAGGGGGAACCTCGTGATTCGTAAAATACTGATTTTTGCGGCTTTTTTGGCCATTCTCGCCCAGTTCGCCCAACCCGTACACGCCCGCCCCGACCCAACCGAAGCCAGGCTTCAACCCCATGACGGCCCCACGCCCCGGGTACGGTTTCCTGCCGCGGCGGCCAAATCCGCCGTCGACACGACCTACCTTCTGGGCGGACCCGATCGCTGGGACGGCAGTTTCGAGACCCCGAGCGGCCAGCCCGACTGGCACGGCTGGACCCACCAGGACCTCAGCATCAGTCTCGAAAACCACTGGCACGTTTCCACCTATATGGCCGATCAGATCGCGGGCAAAGGTCCGGGGAACCACGCCATGTACTGCGGCGATGAGGACATTCCCGCCTGCGATCCCCCCGACACCATCGGGGGTTACGGCAACAGCTGGTTCGAGGAGATCGAATGGCGGCAAACGGTTGCCGACCCCGCCCAACCGGTAACGGTTCGTCTGACGGGAACCATGAACTTCGATACCGAACTTGGCTACGATCATGTCTACCTCGTCATCCAGAGGGGGGAGGGTTTTGATATCCTGGCCTCCTGGGATGGCACCGGAGGCACTGCCCTGGATTTCACGACCGTCATCTCTCCCGGCGAATTCAGCGGCCCTGGTGGCGATGAAGTGCGCCTGACCTGGCGCTTCAAGTCCGACACCGGCTGGTCCGACCTGGATTGCGACTGGCCCACCCGCGGAGCCTGTCAGATCGACGACCTGTCGGTTTTTCTCGACGACACCCTGATCACCTTCGACGATTTCGAACCCGGCAACCCCGTTCACTGGGATCCATTCATCCCCCCAGGAGTTGGGGACTTTGCCAGCCTCCGCAACAACCTGAACTCGGTGCATTCATGCCAGGCCGTCAACAGCTCCTACCAGGTGAATTTTGTCGACGACGGGGTCGTGGTCCCCGGCACCGCCGGCACTCCCTGCATCGACTGGTGTTACGGACCGGATGGGTGGATCGTCAACCACGACGGCGGCTTGATGGCGGCCTACCCCATGGACGCCCACCTGATCAATCAGGTCGTCTCCCCTCCCCTCTCCTGGCCCGGAAACATGGACGGGGCACATCTGTCTTTCGACATTTTTATTCACGAACCATTCCGCTCTACTTCGTCGGGAATGTTCGGCTATTGGCAGGTTCGCTCGACGGCCAGTTCCGATCCGGCAGATCTCCAGAATGCCCCCTGGGTTAATCGGGGCACTCTTTTCGAGAATTCCAATGGGTCATACATGCGGAAAGAGGAGCCCGTCAGCGATCTACTTGTACCGAACCGCAGGTGGGTCCAGATCGCCCTGGGCGTCAACGAACACGGCTTCAACTTCGGTATCGACGGCCCCAACGGTACACCGTCGCCATACTACGACAACGTGGCCTTCAAGGCCTGGAACCCTGAAGGCCCCGAAATCCTGGTCATGCCGCAAGAAGGTTTTGGAGATGCTTCTCCGGAAGCAGGGATCCTGGATCCGGTGAATCTGGCGGCCAACTCCTGCCGCGTGGACATGGTCACCGGGGTTTTCAATGGCGACCATGGCGATTCCCTGGTCGCCCGGATCACACCTCTACGCCATGGCGCGATCGTGGTGGATCCCCCTTCTCTGCATTGGGTGATGAAGTGCAACCCGGTCTTCGATTCGGTGAGACCGGCGGCCCCCGACGCCCAGGGCATCCTGCGTGGAATGACCAACGGCAGCGAGTCCCTCAACACCGTCGGCGACCCCATAGATGGCCGGTGGGCCTTCGACCTGCCTGACACCGGCTTTTTCTTTCCCGGCGACAAGCTGCGCTATTACATAACCGCCAGTGACGATCTCGGTGGTGACATCCGCACCGGCGTCTGGCCGCCCGACACCACGAGCGTTCTGGCTTTTTCTCCGGGTTCACCATACCCCTACCAGGCTGAAATCCGCGCACTGCCGACCGTTACCCAGCCCATGGCCGGACAGTTCGCGCATCCGCCCCTGCTGCTGGTCGACGACAGCCGGGCCGATCCCCAGGTAAGAAATCTCTGGCTCGAGGCCCTGGATGACCTGGGTCTCCGGCTCGGTGAAGACTTGGACATCCTGACCATTCACTACATCGGAGATTTCAGTCAATTCGTGACCGCGGATGTTATCGCCGGTTACGAGACCATGCTCTATTCGACGGGGGTCTTTGGATCCAGCTTGGCCCTGGACGGCCCGCCCGTGGTGGTCGACTGGCTCAATACAGGCGGAAGGAAATTGCTTCTGGCCGGTCAGAAGGTGAACAACACACTGGACCGTTCCATCGAAGGACAAAATCTGGGTTACAAATTGGGCGCTTTATACAACCATCATAATATCGTCGAAGGCAACGGCGGCATATGGGACCTCCTGGTTTCACCACTGCTGGAAAACGGTGTCCTGCCGGATGATGTCGAGTGGCAGGTCAACGCCGCCTGTCCCAAAATCCGCTGGATCGACGCCATCACCTCCACGGGAGAGGGCCGATCAACCGCCACCCTTGATGCTGTGGGATATCCCGGCGGGCCCTATTCCGCGGTCGTGACCGTCAACGATACGGTGTTGGACAATCGCACCGCGGTACTGTCCTTCGATCTGGACGCGATCAGTGGGATGACGATCGGCACGAGCAAGACCGACAAGGTGTTTTCGCCATCGACCTACCTGGTTTATTACCTGATGACCTGGCTGGGCGCCGATGTGGCCAGCGGCGTGGAGGATTTCCCCGGCACCGGACGCGTGTCGGTCACCGCCCATCCCAACCCCTTCAACCCCTCGACAACGATCGCTTTTGATCTGCCTCGGGCTACGGATGTTTCCCTGGACATCTTCGACCTGCAGGGACGGTTGGTGCAAAGCCTTTTGAACGAAAGCCCGCACGCCTCCGGCAGCCATAAACAG
>CBDURF010000251.1:0-3301 GCA_965369705.1 uncultured bacterium | reverse complement strand
GGTCAATAGTTACTTCAATGACATCACGCAGCCGAGTTACGCCTTCATCAACGGAGTCTACTTCAGCACGATTGACCCCGTTGGTGGCCCTCCGGCCGTGCTGGTTGCTCCCTCTCCCGACGCTGTGGTTATCGAACTGCACAACGCCATTGGCGATCCCTTCAACGGTGATCTTCCCCAGCTGATCATGAACGGCGATTGCGACGTCGTCGGCGTGGAAGACAGCTCTTGGGGCAGTGTGAAGAGTCTGTTCCGGTAGGACCGAAGGTATTTCTTCGGCCCATCGGCCGCTGGACAAGCGGCACCAAATAAAACGGCCGCCCTCTGGGGCGGCCGTTTTATTGTCGCGGGATCTGGAAGGGCAACTTCCCGGCGGCGGGTTTTCGAACCGTGCCGGTGTGGGGAATCCTAATCCTCCTCCTCGGGCGGAGCGCTCTCGAGTTCGGGATCGCGACCTTCCAGCCGGGCCCGCAACCCTTCCGCGGTTTCCAGCGAATCCCAGCACTGCTGCTGGGATTCCCATTCCAGGGAAAGCATGCTGGTCATATCCAGGTTTGCCGCCTGCTGGATATTCAGCTTGGTCAACTGGACCGCGGGCTGGGGCAGCCGCCGCATCCGCTCGGTGAACCGGTCCAGTTCCTCTTCCCAGACCTCGTCGTCGATGAGCCTGTCGACCAGACCTATCCGCCAGGCTTCCTCCGCGCCGACCGTGCGGCGTGACCACAGGAAATCCAGGGCGCGTCCGGGACCGATCAACCTGGGCAGGATGTGCATGAGGCCCCAGCCCGGCAACAGGCCTCCGGACATGTCCTGGGTGGTGAAGCTGGCCTTGTCCGAGGCCAGGCGGATGTCCGCGGCCATGAAGAAGCCCAATCCCAGGTTACGGATGTCCCCACGCGTGGCCGCAACCACCGGTTTGGTAGTCTCCCCGATCAAGGTCACGATTTTGCGGGAGATCTTCTCGTCCACGACCAGCATTTCAAAGCCTTGATTCTGAGGGTGGACCTCGGACAGACCATCGAGGTTGTGATGCAGGTCGAAAGCGTGGTCCCCGTCGGTGAAGAGGATCATCCTCACGGCTCCGTCCTCCTGGAGCCGCAGCATCATGTCCACGAACTCATCACAGAGGTCACCCATATTCGGAGCGCCCGGTCCGATCATGCGGACGGTGGCGCAGCCGCCCGCGATCTCGCAATCGAAATTCTGATATTCCATGACAGCTCCCGGCCGGTTGGGTTTTCGCGTTGGTTCGTCAAAAATAGGATAAATGCGTCAGCAGGCAACCCGCCCCGGGTGGACAGGTCCAGGCAACTGGAGTAGGTTCCACCATTCGGTGTCGCGTCAGGGGATTTGGAGTCCGGGCGGTGTACGTCTGTGGAAAGGTGTGGAAATGAGGGTATTCGTCACCGGCGGAACCGGTCTGGTGGGCCGGGCCATCATCCCCTTGCTCCTGGACAGGGGCGACGAGGTTCTCTGTCTGACACGGGATCCTGCCCGCGCCAGGGCGGTCCTGCCCGTCGGAACGGAGATTCTGGGTGGGGATCCCACCATGCCGGGAGTCTGGCAGGACAGACTGGGAACCTGCGGGGGCGTCGTCAATCTAGCCGGGGCACCGGTGGTTGACGGGCTGTGGACCGGCCGGAAAAAGCAACGGATCCGGCGCTCCAGACTGGCCACTACCGAAAACATCGTCTCAGCCCTGGCCGACTGCGATGGGCCGGTGGTTCTGGCCAGCGCCTCGGCCGTGGGATACTACGGAGACCGGGGCGACACGGCCCTGGGCGAAGCCAGTGAACCGGGCAACGGTTTTTTGGCGCGGCTGGCCCTCGAATGGGAGCACACCGCCCTCAAGGCGGAGCGGGACAACGTCAGGGTCGCACTGATCAGGATCGGGGTCGTCCTATCGGTGGACGACGGGGCCCTGGCCAGGATGCTGCCCGTCTTCCGCCTGGGGTTGGGTGGTCCTCTGGGCGGCGGAAGGCAATACTTTCCCTGGGTGCACATCCGGGATCTGGCCCGGCTCATCGTGTTCGTCCTTGACCACGGTGAAATCCACGGGCCGGTCAACGCCGTGGCGCCGGATCCTCCCCGGCAGAAGGAATTCGCGGAGGCTCTGGGCCGCGCGTTCGACAAACCGGCGTTCATGCCCCTGCCCGGCTTTGTTCTGAAAAGTTTGATGGGGGAGATGGCCAGTGTGCTTCTGGCGAGTCAACGGGCGGTGCCGTACGCCCTGAAGGCGGCCGGTTTCAAGTTCGAATGCGGAGAACTGGACAAGGCCCTGGGCGATTTGATCGGAGTTCCGGTCAGCCCACCACAAAGGCATCCGGCTTAAGGTTACCGCTGGCGAACCTGTCCAGGGAGAGACTGGTGATGATGTCGTCGGGTTCCCCGGTCGCGATGTGCCGGGCCATCCTGCGGCCCGTCACCGGACCGAGCATGAATCCGTGGCCGCTGAACCCGCAGATATGGTAATAGCCCTCCAGGCCCGGCACGCCGCCCAGGATGGGCCGGTGGTCGGGGGTGACGTCGTACATCCCCGCCCATTGCCGCATCATCCGCACCTGGGCCGCCCGGGGGTAGTAACGGATCAACGCCTTGGCGAACCGCACGGCGAAGCGCAACTGGCTGCGCGTGTCGAACCGGGCGGGGCCCTCCAGGCCCGGTTCCGCGGGATCCCCGATGCCACCGACGATTTCTCCACGCAGACTCTGGCTGAAATAGATCCCGTTGGTGATTGAGATCACCATCGGATCGAGGAAGGGTTTGAGTGATTCGCTGACCATGATCTCGTGGCGTTCCTGCCGGTTGGGCAGTTGGACGCCCACCATGGCGGCCATGGCGCGGGCCCAGGGGCCGGCGCAGTTGATCACCCGACCGGTGGCGATGTCGCCCCGGTCGGTGTGCACCACGCGGATCCCGCCGTCATCCACCGTGACGCCGGTCACCCGCGTTCGGATGAAAATTTTCACTCCCGCACGGTGGCAGGCCCGGGCGTAGCCCCAGACCACGGCGAAGGGGTAGGCCGTGCCGTCCTTGGGGCAGAAGGTGGCGCCCTTGAGTTGGGAGATGTCGAGGTCGGGAACGATCTTCCGGCATTCCTCGGGCTGCAGGAATTCGGTGGGCACGTCGCACCGGTTCTGCAGGGCCACCGCGTCGCGGAGGGCGGGCAGATCGTCCTCGCTCTCGGTGATCATCAGGTAGCCGCCCTGCCGGAAGAAGACCTGGTAGCCGAGGTCCGCCGACATGTTCTCGTACAGGGCGACGCTTTCCTGCGCCAGCCGGATGTTCTCCTCGGTCGTCC
>CBDURF010000250.1:0-3316 GCA_965369705.1 uncultured bacterium | reverse complement strand
TGTGCACCATGCGGGTGATGCCGAGGATGGTCCCGTCGGCGTCGATCACCGGCGAGGAGTCGAAGGTCAGGCCGGGATCGCCGCCGACCTGTTCAAAGACGTTCAGCACGATCACCACACCCAGCTCGGCGGCCAGGGCGCTGAAGGCCTCGGTCGTGGGGCCGGGTACGGGCTCGGACTTGGCCAGACTTTCCGGTGTGGCGGGGATCTGTGGGTAAAACAGGTCGAAGGCCAGTTCGGCGAAGCAGATGACCTGGGCGCCGTTTTGAGCAGCTTGGCGAACGGCCGCCAGTCCGCGGGTGCGATTTTCCTGCCGATCGCCGCCGGCATGCTGTTGGACGAGGGCAATTTTCACGGGGACTCCTTTTGGTGTAACTCGTTCTTTGGATATTAGTAACGGATGAGGACCCGGTCAACCGACCATGAAATTCCATATTGACAAGGGTATTGTCATATGTAAGATGACAATTAAACTGTCAAAATGACAACAAAGTTGCCTATGACCGGAGGATAAATCGTGACCGCCCCTTTACCAGCCGAAGACGGCCGTCAATCCATCCTGGAGCTGAACCGGCTCATCACCGAGACCCGGGGGTTGTTCCACGAATTGGAAGAGGTCTCCGAGCGGATTCTGGCCAAGGATGATCTTTCCGGCCAGGAAAGACGCGTGATGATGAGTCTGCGCAAGCACGGTCTGAGCACGGTGCCGCAGCTGGCCAGGCAAAGGAAGGTTTCGCGCCAGTATGTCCAGACCACCGTGAACGAACTCGAAAGGCGCGGACTGGTGGCGTGGCACGACAACCCCGCCCACAAGCGGTCCCGCCTGGTTGTTTTGACGCGCGCGGGGGAGGAATCGATTCTGGGAGTCATGGCGAGAGAGGGTGAGGCCATGCACCGGGTGGCCGCCGGGTTGCATCCGGAGCAGGTGCGCGAGGCCGTGGCGGTTTTGCGCCGGGTCAGGGAGCGGCTGTCCAAAGCCGCCGGGTGATCCGCCACAACCTACTTCGTCCACTCGATGGCAAATATGATTCCCCGGTCTTCCTTGGAATTGGCCCCGGCCGGGGGTTTTGAGTCACGGCTTTCGTAGTACTCCAACTTGACGAAC
Source organism: uncultured bacterium (assembly GCA_965369705.1). Lineage (GTDB taxonomy): Bacteria > Krumholzibacteriota > Krumholzibacteriia > LZORAL124-64-63 > LZORAL124-64-63 > JAGLCY01. Next base: position 2,211 of record CBDURF010000250.1, on the reverse strand, counting down.
AGATCCTTGACGATCTCCTGGCGCGCGGAAATGCTGCCCTCGAATCTGACCCGGTCGGTATCGGTAAGACCGGGGTATAGATCCGCTTCGACTGTCAGGTCGGTTTTCGGGGTGTCATGGTAGAAAATGATGAAACTGGTTCCCACCCGACCTTCAGCGTTGTTCGTGGGGTCGACGTCGAGGCTGGCCCACTCCCGGTTGACATTGGCGCCGCCCAGGGTCCGCAATTCCAGGTGACTGGTGCGAAAAAAGTAGTAACCCACATTGGCGCCGAGGTTGACGCGCATCCGCACTCCCAGTTCATCGTTGCGGTACGCTCCGGTGTCGACCGTCCAGTCCAGCTTGCCGCTGAAGTCCCGCTGGAGATAAATATCCAGATCATTCCGGCGGGAAGTATCTCCCTCTCCCTTGTCGGTGATCATGGAGCTGGCATCCAGCCCCCAGGAATACTTGGGACCCTTGTACTTGGCGCTGGTGTCGAAATTGGATTGGAACACCTCACTGGCCTTGGTCCAGTTGATGCCCAGGGATACGGAAATATCGAACCTTTCCCAGAAATCGTAGCGGACGGGCTCGATCTCGACGACCTGGCTCATGGGCAGAGTGGTAATTTTTTCCTGGAAACCCACCACCAGGTAGCCGTCCTCCCCGGAATCGGGCAACTGGCCGTAAACCAGGGATCCGTTATTCAGAGTGACCAGGAACCAGTAATGGCTGTCCAGGCGGGCGATCTTGTCCCATTTGATGAAGATGGTGCCGATGTGGTCGGTCTTGGCCCGCACCTGGCCGCGGATCATTTCCTTGATCTCGCAGGTGATGATATCACCGCTTATCAGGGTGATGACGTCGGTCTTGGGAATGGCCGCCGCAGAGCCCGGCCGGCAGGCAAGCAGGATGAGCAGTGCGCCGCACAGAAGGCGGCCAAAGGAGAAATGACTGAATCGGTGATGCCGGCGGAGAGTTCGCATGATGGCAGGAAGGATGATCCAGGATGGAATTCCCGTCAAGGTACCGATTCCAGGGCTCTCACCGCCGCCAGCCGGTGCATTTTCAGCCGGGCGGTTGAGCCAATGGATTCCAGGGTCTGATCCCTGGCGGATTGCTGGAGTTTCCGGTCGATGATTTCCAGCGCCCGCCGGTAGAAGATCCCGGCTTGCCCGGGATTTTCGTCCAACACCTCCAGATATCCCAGGGCCAACCAGGTGCGCTGGTTGTCGGGATCGGTCTCCAGCAGCTCCCGGAACAGGCGGCGGGATTCGGCATGGTTGCCCTGCCTGAGTTCGGCCAGGCCTCGCAAATACGCGGCCTGGATCCGGAAATCCACGAAGGGCTCGCAGTTTTCCACGGTGGCCAGGAGACGGTCCGCTTCGGCGAATCTCCCTTGGTCGATGGACAGTTCGGCGAGCGCCAGGTAACCCTCGAAAGTAGGGTTTTCCCGGATACTGTTTTCAAGCGCGGGACGCGCCCCCTCCTGATCACCGACGGCCACGCGGACCAGGCCGAGATACAAGTGGCCCAGTTCCGGCCACTGGCGGAGATCCACGCCTTTTTCCAGATGGGAGGCGGCCTGGCTCAGACGCGCGGCCGCGAAGTGCCGCTGTCCCGCGGCGAGGTGCAGGTCGCCCGTGAACTCCCGCAGGGAACCGACCAACAAGACCATGGCCAAGGCTGCCGGCGCCACCGCCAGGAAACGGATTCCCCTCCTCACGGCCGGGGTGGTATCCGTGCCGGAAAAAGCCGGCGACGCCATGAGGCCCACCACCATGGCCAGCACGAGGGCCGTGGCCGGAAGGTGGAAGGGAAAACTGACCATGCCGTGGATGCCGGCCACGAGCAGGCCGGCCGTCAGCAGCAGAAAATCCGTTCCGCGCGGGGAATCCGGCAGTTTTCTCCATCTTTGCCGCCAGAACCAGACGCCGGCCAGGGCGGAAACCAACAGCCACGTCCCACCCAGCAAGCCGGTCTCTCCCAGGAACTGGAACACCTCGTTGTGGGCCCGAACCGCCCGGGGGTCGTGGTCCGTCAACCCGGTAACCGTGGGGTCGGCGTATAACTTCGCCCGGGTGACCGGCCACAGGGCCGGGTAGTTGCCGGCGCCCCGTCCGGTCCACGGCGAGGTACGGAACATTTCCTTGGCCACCAGCCAGTCGGTGCGCCGGATAGCGCCGTGATTTTCCAGGAAGATCTTCCGGTGGATGGCCGGAGGTTCAT
>CBDURF010000249.1:0-3354 GCA_965369705.1 uncultured bacterium | reverse complement strand
ATGAGATGATCTCGAATCTGACCAAGCTGCGGTAGTCATCAGGGTTCATTTGCGGGAAACCACCGGGGTTGGCCCGGTGGTTTCTTTTGTCCCCAGGTTGGCGGCGACCGCGGTAACGATCAGGGTGTTGATTGACACCCCTTCGGCCAAGGCCCGGGCTGCCAAGTGGGCGTGCATGCTGCGGAGTAATCGCAGGCGCAATTGACCGCTGTATTCCTTGATCATCGCCGGCTCGGGCAATTGATGGGCCAATTCCCGGAATAATTTGGAAATCCCTGGTTACTGGCGGAAATGAGTATTTATGTGCATTAATGTCTTTCTCGGGGGGAATTCCAGCCTGGTTGGTCATAGATCCAAAGTTCGATCAAGGATGCGCATCCGCCCCGCCCTGGGCGCCACGTGTTCCATGACGGTATTCCGGTTGCGGTCCGTTCCCCGGCCCGGAGGACTGACATGCGACGCCTACCCCTGATTTCCCCGGCAATCATTTTCATCATCATGCTGGCAACGGTTCCCACGGCCCTGGCTGACTGGCTCCTGGACGGAATTCTGCTCAAGGATCCCGGTGGATCGGCATTGAACCCGATGAGCCTGCCCATGTATGATGGCGGCGCCGTCATTGTCTGGCACGAGTGGGGCAACTCCCAGGACATCTACGCTCAGCGTATCGACGGCCACGGCCGGCCCCTGTGGGGAGCCGGCGGACTGGTCGTCTGCGGGGCGACGGGCTGGCAGGAGGTCCCGGACATCGTCAGTGACGAAGAGGGTGGTTGCATCATCGTCTGGTACGACACCCGTGGCGCCGACCTGGACATCTACGCCCAGCGGCTGGATCCAGACGGCAACTCCTTGTGGGCTTCGGACGGCCTGCCCGTTTGCAATGATCCAGGCGACCAGTATTACCCCGCGGCCGACGCTGACGGCCAGGGCGGCGCGGTCATCGGCTGGGTCGACGACCATGGCACCGACCGGGACGGCGCCGCTGTCGCCCGCATCGATTCCCAGGGCAACATCCTGTGGGGAGGGGTCAAGAAGACCGCGACCCATAACGCGCTGGGGATCCAAAACGTCAAGGTCGCCGCCGACGGTATGGGCGGGTGCATCGTCTCCTGGAGCGAGTCCCGGGAGGGGGCGACCACCGGTTACGACATCTATGCCCAGAAGTATTACTTCGACGGGACCGAAGGCTGGACGGGCACCAACGATTTCTATGTGGACAGTGCTTTCGATCTCCTCTGTACCATCGAGTTTGAAGGATGTCCCGGCTCGCCCCTTGAAGATCTGGCGGGAACCACGGCGGATCAGGACTCTCTGGCCGTAGATCTCTGCATACTGCCCGACAACGGATCCGGCACCATCGACATGCCGCCCGACTGCAGTGGGGGCTACCAGTGCACCCTGAAGATCATCGACGGCCTGCCGCCGGGCACGGAAATCGTGGGTCCGGCGAACTTTTCCAATTTCACCAACATCGTGCGGACCCCGGGCGGCAGCCTGGGAGGGGAAATCGTGACCTGTGACCTGTCCATATTCTGGACCGCAAACGGGACCGATTATCTGGCGGGCTTCTCGCGCATTCTGTCCATTCCGGCCACCATGGAGTTCCATACCGCCCCGCGCACCCCGGGTGATCCGGTCCAGATCTTCGATATGGCGCTAATCGAAATAACCGGAGAGCTGTTCGGCGACCCGGATTTCTGCACATTCCGCTTCCGGGCGGGGTCGACTCACGGTCTTGCCAGCTCGGGCCAGACCACCCTGCTGGGCTTCGGGGCGCTGCCGGTCTGCACCGAAAGCACCGACCAGTTGTGGCCCGACCTGACGACCGACGGGGGTGGAGGAGCCATCATCGTCTGGGAAGACCGCCGCCACGGGGACCAGGACGTGTATGCCCAGAGAATCGACGCGTACGGCAACGAGCAGGGAGCGACCGGCGGTGAGGCCATCTGCCTGGTCGGTCGAGTCCAGGAGGACCTCCACATCGTGAGCGACGGCCAGGGTGGTGCGATCGTCAGCTGGACCGACGCGCGCGCAGTAGGGGACAACGACATCTACGCGCAGCGGATCGACGGCGCCCTGACCCCGCTGTGGAACGCGGTCGGTGAAGCGGTGTGCACGAACCCTGCCATACAACGGGGGGCGAGCCTGGCAGCCGACGGCCAAGGCGGTGCGCTGGTGACCTGGTACGATTATCGGCATACCTTCGCGGACATCTACGTGCAGCGGCTCGATCCGGCCGGCCAGCCGTTCTGGTCGGCCGACGGTGAGGCCGTGTGCACCGCCAACGGCAACCAGGGCGAGCCGACCGTATGTTCCGACGGTCAGGGCGGTGCGGTCCTGGCCTGGCCGGACGGGCGCGACAATGTGAGCCGCCTTTTCGGACAGCGGATGGACCGGCACGGCAACTGGGGATTCCCGGCGCCGGAAATCGCCTCGGCGCGCGACGTGCCTGGCGACCAGGGCGGCCTGGTGGATCTGGCCTGGCACGCCAGCCGTCTGGATCCCTGGCCCGACATGGCCATCCAGGAGTACACGGTGTGGCGTTCCATCACCGCGGACAAGGCCGCCGGCGCGGCGGGGACGGATATCCGGGTCGAGGTTTTCGGGGGCCGGACCATCTACTGGCAGTTGATGGAGACCATCGCCGCCCGGCACCTCGACGCCTACGCGACGACCGTGCCCACCCTCTTCGATTCGCTGGCCCCGCCGCCGCCCATGCACTACTTCCAGGTCATGGCCCACGGGTCGGCCCCGGACGAGTTCTGGGCCTCGGCGCCGGATAGTTGCTACTCGGTCGACAATCTGGCCCCGGCCGTCCCTCTGGGGTTGGCCGGTCAGGGTGTTTATCAGCCCGAGGGAATGGAATTGAGCTGGGACGCCAATTCGGAGGCGGATCTTCTTCATTACGTGGTTCACCGGGGGCTTGGGGCGGACTTCGTGCCCGACGGGACCAACCTGGTCGCCACCACGCCCGACACGACGGCGCTGGATTCCGGTTGGGACCATGTGACCGGCTGGTACTACAAGGTCGCCGCGGTGGATGTGCACCAGAACAGCAGCGGGTTCGCGGTGCTGGCGCCCGAGGATGTTTCGGGTGTAACAAACGACGATCTGCCGACCGCCACGGCGCTGCTGGGCAACCATCCGAATCCCTTCAATCCCGGGACGGTCATCCGGTTCGATCTGGGTGGCTCGGCAGCCGTGCAACTGCGGATTTACGACGTTTCAGGCCGGCTTGTCCGGACCCTGGTCGATGGGACCGTCATGGAACGGGGGCAGCATCAGGAAACCTGGCGGGGCCGGGATGACGCGGGACGTCCAGTGGCGACGGGTGTATACTTCTTCCGGTTGGAG
>CBDURF010000248.1:0-3367 GCA_965369705.1 uncultured bacterium | reverse complement strand
GATGATATCCGCCCCCGCCTCCAGATACCCCCGGTAGATCCCGCTGATCACCTCCGGTCGGGTCAGGCTGAGGATGTCGTTGTTGCCCTTGAGATCGACCGGATGATCAGCCAGCAGTTCCCCGCGGAAATCGGCCTCGCCCAGGCCGAAGGTCTGGATCATGGTGCCCATGGCCCCGTCCAGGACGAGGATCCTGTCGGCGGCCATGCGGGTAAGGATGTCCCGGGTCAATCTCATCCTGCCCTACTCTTCGTTTGGATCCAGGTCCCTGGAGGGTTGGGAGCGGCGGTCAGGAGCTGACGTCTTCCTCCAGACGGGCCCGCGCCTCCTCGATCACTTTGGCGTTGTGCCTGATCATGGCCCGCAACTCGCTGATGTAGTCCTCACCGCGCTCCGAATAGCTCATCAGACCGCCGGCCAGAGCGGTCGCGTCCGGTTCACGCCCCTTTTGGCGAGCCGCAGCACGGATCTCCCGCAAATCCTGATAGGTGCGGCCCGTGTTGAGATTGTGCATGTAGCTGCCGATGGACTGGCTCACCGAATCGAAGCGGGCCACTTCGTAGGTGGCGTCTTCGGGCCGGTCGGCCGGGACCAGGCCGCAGCCCTGGCGGAAGCACCATTGCCCGAACAGGTTGTTGCCTTCCCGGGCGAACCGCGACGTGCCCCAGGCCGATTCGTTGGCCGCCTGGGCAAGTACGAGATGATCGGGCACCGCGTCCACGCGCTGCAGGGCGATCTCCCAGAATTCCTCCGCCTGGAAGTCGGTTTCGGGAATCCTGAACTCCTCGATCACATCATGAAGCCAGACCCTGTCCTCGAGGTCGATTCCCCTGTCCCAGCGGACGTGCTCGTAGATGTAGTTCAACCTGGTCCGCAGATCCAGCAACCGCTTGTTCTCCTCGTCGACCAGGGGCAGCAGGAATCCGAAAAACCTCATTTTCTTGGCGTGGACATCCCGATAATTCGAAAAATCAGGCAAGGAAGCCTCACGTCGTCCGTAGGAAGCATACCTGAATTGGCCGGCCCTGAAAGCCGGCGGTTTGTCGAGGGCCCAGGTTTGGAACGGAGTGACGGCGGACCGCGCCCAGCGCAGACCCTGGCCCGACGCATGACCGGGGGCCTTGAGGCCCTGGTCGGCATGGATGGAGTCCGGTACGAAGACCGCCAGCAACACTGCGCTGATCACACAGATGGCCATTCTCCTCATCAATCAGTCCTTATGGGATTGCCCTACGATCCATGTGTGGCTGTACCAGTAATAGCGGCGGCCCTCCGTGGCCGGCGCCGTGATGTTGTAGCGACTGCGTCCCTGGGGCAGCGCATGCCGTGCCCGTACCTCGATGATCCCAGCCTCGGCGTCAAGCCAGGTAAGTTCCGCTGCGCCCTGCCCACTGGCGAATGCCGCCAGATGGCCGGACCGGAAATCGCCCGGTCCCAGGGTCAGCCGCAGCCTGGGTTTGTGTCCTTCCCCCCCGGCCGCGGGCGGCAACAGGGGACCGGCGGGTTGGGCCTCCAGCACGGGAAGGGGCAGACTCGACACCTTCTCGGCAAAGGTCTCCATGGCCGCGAAGGAGCCTGCCATCGGAAACCGGGGCAGCATGGTCAGATCGCTGGTCTCCCCCATGGGACCCGACTGCTGGCCGAAAGCCGCCCAACCCAGTTCACTGATCAGCTCCCGCAGATCTTCATCAGCCTCGCCGTACGGGTAGGCGAACAGCGCGGGCGCGAAACCGATTTCCTCTTCAATCCGATGCTGGGCTTCCAAAAGCTCCGCCCGCGTTCTCTCGCGCCAGACCTGGTCGGATTCCCCCGCCAGGCGGCGTTGAAGATGGTGGTGGAACTTGCCGTGGTTTGCCACGGTAGCCCCGGCGGCGGCCATCTCCCGCAGCTGATCCCAGGTCATGACCGGTCCCCCGCGATGATCCAGGGCGTCGGGGCACACGAAAACCGTGAAGGGCCACCCGAGTTCCCGGAGCCGCGGAAAAGCTTCGGTATAGACCGAGCGGTAGCCGTCATCGAACGTGAAGGCCACCGTCCTGTCGGAAACCGTCCCTCCGACCCTGAGGCTGTCCACCAGCGCGGCCAGGGGCAGGGCCCGATAATCGTGGGCCACCAGATAATCCAGATGTTCGGCGAACAACTCCGGCGACAGGCTGGTGGAAGCCGGCGTACCAGCGTCCACATGGTGGTAGATCAACACCACCGCGTGATTCGGAACTACACCCCCTGAGGAGCCCGGTGCGATGATCACCATCGCTATCAGGATGGAAACCCATAGGGCTATCCGCATGGCGACCTCCTGGGTGATCGCTTAACTCGGATTTAATCTTCGCAAGAGAATAACCCCGCAGATAGAAAATGGCGAGAAATTGTCTGGGGGGATTTGTGGAAAAACCACCCCCGCCCTCGGGACGGGGGTGGTCGGCAGGTGAGCCGGTTTCAGGTCAGATCCGTTCCCAATGGCCAGACACCCAGATCACGCGGTAGTGATTGTACCTGTGGAACCTGGGGTGCCGTCTCTCGACTTTGACGTAACCGAACCTGGTTCGCTGGATCTTGCCCGGTTTGACCTTGCTGCCCTTGTGGAACTTCCGGTAGTTCTTTTTTACGAGAATCTCCTCGTAATGGCCCGGCACCCAGACATAACGGCCATAAATCGGACGGGGGGGCCGCACCCGGACGTCGCATCGATAGGACCGGGGGCCCGTCTGGACGATCAGGCCTCGCGGACTGTCCGTTGACACGGCGATTCCGACGGTCCCGACGCGGGCCCTGACGACAACGCCGGCCTCCGCCAAAGCCGGCTTCAGAAAGGCAACGGCCGCTAGGATCAAGCCGGCCACCACGGTGATGATCATGAGGCGGTGCTGGTTCTTCATTCCGGTATTCATGGCGTCTTCCTTTCGCTTTGGATTCGCTATCCTTGCACCCCATATTGCAGGGACGATGCCCACGATGGTGTCCGCCGAGATCCGATTTCTCGTAATATCCTTATTTTTCAATAATCTACAGGTTTTGTGAATACTGAAAGGTCCGCCCTGGTCTAAAACTTTGGCCTCCAAAACCGTACTTGGGCGTACATTTGCAGGGAATGTCCCCATCGATTTGGCTCCAAGTTTGGAAACTTGTCCTCCATTTCGGACAGACCAAACCGGAACCGCCACGGCCTGCGGAAAAGACAGGTGCGGTTGAAGACCGGCCCTCTTCTCGGGACAGAGCGGGACCTTGAAGCTCCTTCCCCGGGGGATTGGGGGCTACGGGAGAAGGGTATTTTTGGTTGCAGCGGCCATATCTGGCACCCGGCGAGGTCGTCCCGGTCGCCTTGCATCGCTTGTTTCGCTTGTTTCGCTTGTTTCGCTTGTTTCGC
>CBDURF010000247.1:0-3370 GCA_965369705.1 uncultured bacterium | reverse complement strand
TGCACCCTCCGTATTACCGCGGCTGCTGGCACGGAGTTAGCCGGTGCTTCCTCTGATGGTACCGTCAAGTCCCACGGGTATTAACCGTAGGATTTTCTTCCCAATCTGACAGAGCTTTACAACCCATAGGGCCTTCTTCACTCACGCGGCATCGCTCGGTCAGGCTTTCGCCCATTGCCGAAGCTTCTCGACTGCTGCCTCCCGTAGGAGTCTGGGCCGTATCTCAGTCCCAGTGTGGCCGGACACCCTCTCAGGCCGGCTACCCATCGTCGCCTTGGTAGGCCATTACCCCACCAACAAGCTAATGGGAGGCGGAACCATCCTTCAACGGCAGCTTCAAAGAGAGGCCACCTTTCACCTTCAGAACATGCGTTCCAAAGGTCGTATGCGGTATTAGCAGCTCGTTAGAACTGTTATCCCCCATTAAAGGGCAGGTTTTCCACCTGTTACTCACCCGTTCGCCACTGTACTCGCTCCCCGAAGGGAACTTTCTCGTTCGACTTGCATGCCTAATCCATGCCGCCAGTGTTCGTTCTGAGCCAGGATCAAACTCTCCGTTGTCAATATTCAACAACAGGAAAATGTTCCTGTTCTTCGCAATCAAAACAGTCATCAGCGGGACTGCGACCTGTCCGAAAACAGGCGCAATTCCAGGATGACTCGGAATTGCATTCGGGCCATCGCACGCTATTCTGTTGTCAAAGAACTGAACCGAACAGTCGTTGCCGCCGGTCCCCATTTTGCAGGGGAAAGCAAGATACTCAAGAGGCCGGACAGTGTCAACAAGTAAATTGACTTTTTTCGGCCTCTCGACCCTGCCCACCTCGACCCTCAGGATCACTCCTAAGATCATTGGCGGACAAGCACTAACCCGTTTGGGGCAAGCCGCCTCCACACGGGCAATGGTGGCGCAAGTTATGCCCACAACTCCCTGGAGTCAAAAAGAAAAATCGATTTTTTTCATTTTTTTCCCAGACACGCCTAAATGACTGTTTTTGGGCGGTTTCCGGCAACCGGGAGCCTTCCCACAGGGCGTCGAGCGTGGCCTGACGGACACCCCCACCCCGTGGCCGTGCGGACACCGCAGACCGGGACCCGCCATTCCATGGGTGGACTTCCGGGGCATCTGGTTCTAATGTTGTTTCCGTATCGGCCGGCTCGCCGGCGGGAAGGATTTGCAGATACCGGCACGGAGGCGCCATGCTCAGATTCCTCAACCTCACCATCCCCCCCCACTGGGTCAAGACGATTCTCCTGACCCTGCTCGTGGTGTTCCTGTTCTCTTTGGCCGGAACCCTCCTGGGGGTTAAATACTTGTCCCGGGATCTGCCTTCACTCGACGCCCTGCAGACCATCGAACCCTCGGTCAAGACCGTGATCTTCGCCGCCAACGGCGACACCCTGCGCGAATTCTACACGGAAAACAGGACCATCGTTTCACTCAGCCGGATTCCGGTCAGCCTCCAGCAGGCGGTCATCGCGGTGGAAGACCGCCGCTTTCACACGCATTACGGAATCGATCTCAGGCGCCTCGTCGGGGTGGTCTGGATCAACCTGACCACCAGTCGCAGTCCCGGCGGCAGTACCATCACCCAGCAGCTGGCCAGAAACCTGTTCCCCAAACTTCTGCCGAGTCAGAAGCGGATCACTCGCAAGTTCAGGGAATGGATGGTGGCCGCGCAGATCGAATCCATCTACACCAAGGACGAGATCCTGGCCCTGTACCTGAACCAGATCTATCTGGGCAAGGGTTCCTACGGCGTGCAGGCGGCAGCCCACACCTTTTTCGGCATGGATGTCTGGGCGCTGGACGCCGCCGAATGCACCATGATCGCCGGCATGATCCAACGGCCTGAGCGGTACTCGCCCTTCCGTCACCTGGACCGCGCCTACACGCGCCGGGCGACTGTACTGGAAACGATGATCCAAGCCGGCTACCTGAGCCGGGCCGAGGCGGAGACCATCGGCGCCACGGAAGTCCATCCCGTGGAGAGGTCGGGCAGACCGGGTGCCGGCGCCGAATTCGCCGCCTATTTCGTGGAGGAGGTGCGCAAGAAACTCGAGAAGAACTACGGGGCCTCTAAACTGTACAAGGAAGGGCTGCGGGTCTGGACGACCCTCAATCCTCAGTACCAGATCTGGATGGAAGATGCCCTGGAAACCCACCTGGTCCAGGAAGAGACCGAACGTGGTTTCCCGATGACCCGGGCCCGCTTCGACAGTCTCACCGCGGTGGACGAGCGGCCCGAGAAAATCGAATACCTGCAGGGCGCGGCCCTGCTTGAGGATGTCCGGACAGGGGCCATCCTGGGCATGGTGGGGGGACGTTCATTCTCCGACTTCAAGTGGAACATGACCACACAGGCGTCCCGGCAACCCGGTTCGGTCTTCAAACCGTTCGTCTACCTGTCCGCCCTCCAGCATGGTTACACCCCCTGCTCAATCCTCATGGACACCCCCTTCGTCCTGGACACCGGAGTGAGCCTGTGGCGCCCCAAGAACTTCAGCGGAAGGTTCAAGGGACCCATTACCCTCCGCTACGCCCTGAGCCGGTCGGTCAACGTCCCCACGGCCAAGCTGTACCTGGACTTCGGTCTGGCCCCCGTACTGGAGAACGTCCAGAGACTCGGCTTCACTACACCCCTGCCCCGGGTCCCGGCCCTGTTCCTCGGCGCCGGCGAGGTCACTCTGCGGGAAGTCGTGGCCGCCTACAGTTCCTTCGCCAACCACGGGGTCTACGTCAAGCAGCACCTGATCACGCGTGTGGAAAGCGCCCAGGGCGAAATCCTCTACCAGGTGCGGATCGAACAGCGCGAGGCCCTGGAACCAGCCGAGGCCTACATGATGACGAATCTGCTGGAGACCACCATGAAGGAAGGCACCGCGGTCAGCGCCAGGTGGCGGGGCTTCACCAAATCGGGAGCAGGCAAGACCGGCACCACCAACGAAAGCACCAACGCCTGGTTCTGCGGGTTCACGCCCAGTTTCTGCGGGGGCATCTGGGTGGGCTTCGACCAGGCCCTGCCCATGGGCCGGGGCGCCACCGGCGCCCGCATGGCTCTTCCGATCTGGGCGAATTTCATGGGCAAGATCACTGACCAGAAGGGTGAAGAGCCCTTCATCCGGCCGCCCGGCATCGTCGAGGAAACGATCTGTCTGAAATCCGGCATGCTGGCCACCAGTGGTTGCGATTCCATCGCCCCCGAGGTTTTCCTGCCGGATAATTTCCCGCAGGACATCTGCGACATGCACGGCGGGCAACTCCATGATTTCCAGGGAGTCGATAAGGATTTTCAGACCCTCGACCGGGATGACGACGAGTTCTGATCCCGGTGTGCCATAGGCCAGGTCCCTGTATCCGCATTTTCAG
>CBDURF010000246.1:0-3375 GCA_965369705.1 uncultured bacterium | reverse complement strand
ACTATTCCCACGGGGAGCAGGGGTGGGACGACTCCCAATGAATTGATGTTGTAAAAGGTCAAAAAATATGTCATAATGTATTGGTCAACGTTGGGAGGTTGACCAATGAAATGCTTCAGCACGGGACTTGTGATTTTAACCTATTTGATGATAGCTACTTGGGCAGTGGCCGAGGATCCCCAGGCCAAGCTCACTCAGGTGGCCGGAAACCATGAAATATACGCAGAACGGGCGCAGGGCAACCTGGAAATCCCGGAACAGATACCAGAATCCACCTCCATGCTGGCCGAGATCCGGGCCGTCATGGACAGTACCCGGGGCGCTGAACAGGCCCTGAAAGATGAATTTGGCACGGATCAAGGTCTCGAATTGACCCGTCGGTTGGGTGAATTGAAGAAATCCTCACGGATGCGGATCCTGCACATCCAACTCGAATATGCGAGGGGAGAGGGCAGGTCGGAGTTGGAGCGTCGCATCCTGACCAGTATTGAGGATCTTCAGCGGCCCGCGGCCCCGGGTGGACCCCGTCTGAGCGGGAGGATGTCCCCCACACCCGTGGCCAATCCGGTCGTAAAACCCGCCGACGGGTCGCACCGCTGACCGGACTCCTCAGCCCATGAAGTTCCCCGCCAGGGGCAGTTTGCGCACGCGCTGGCCGGTCGCGTCGTACAGGGCGTTGAGCACCGCCGGGCCCAGGGGCGGATAGCCCGGCTCCCCGATTCCGCCTATCTCGTCCTCACTGTCGATCGCCACCACCGTGACCTCCGGCATTTCCTTCAGCCGCAGGAGCGGATAGTCGTCGAAATTCGATTGCTGGACGCCACCGTTCTTGATGGTGATCTCCTCGCGCATCAACGCCGACAGGGCAAACGCGACGACCCCCTGAATCTGGGAGTTCAAGCCGTCGGGGTGCACCACCGGACCACAGTCCACCACGCAGAGCACTTCATGGACCCGGGGCCAGCCGTTCTTGCCGACCGACACCTCGGCCATCATCGAAACGTGGCTGCCGAAGCTGGAATGGCCGGCAATTCCCTGACCACGGCCGGGGGCCAGTTTGCGAGGCCAACCCCATTCCCGGCGGGCCCGATCCAGAGTGCCGCGCAGGCGGGAATCCTTCGGTAGCAGATCCAGCCGCAGTTGGACGGGGTCGTGCCCGCCGGCGGTTGCCACCTCGTCGAGGAAACACTCGTTCGCCAGGGCGTTCTGGGTGTTGTAGACCGAGCGCAGCCAGCAGGCCGGCACCGGCGTGTTGACCATGCTGTAGACCACTTCAATGTTGGGGATTTCGTAGGGCAGGTTGGCCGCCCCGTCGACCGCTCCCTCGTCGCGGCCGTCACCGAAGCGCTCGGGATTCAGTTGCCCGCTGATCGACGGCGCCGCCAGATGATGGATCCAGGCGACGGGCCGGTCATTTTCGTCAAGCGCGGCTTTCAGGGCGTGGCGGCTGGCGGGCCGGTAGAGCCCGTGCCGGGTATCGTCCTCGCGAGTCATGAACATCTGCACCGGCCGGCCCACGGCCTTGGCGATGGCCACGGTCTCGGCCACATAGTCCACCATCAGGCGCCGGCCGAAGCCCCCTCCGGCATAAGTGGGCTGGATCATCACGTTTTCCCGCGGTACGCCGGCGTGCTGTGCAGCCACGGCCTCACCCCAGGTCACCGATTGAATAGGGGCCCACACCTCGCAGTGGTCACCGGAGATCCGGGCTGTGCAGTTCATGGGTTCCATGGGGGAGTGGGAAAGGTAGGGCAACTCGTAAACGGCCTCGACCACCTTGGCGGCCATGGCCAGGGCGTCGGCCGCCATGCCGTCCTCGCGCATCACGGGGGCCGTGGTCGGATCGGCCGCGGCCAGACGTTTGCTGATTTCAACGGAACTCAACCCGGCATTCTGTCCCTTGTCCCAATCGATCTTCAGGGCGCTACGGCCTTTGAGCGCAGCCCAGGAATGGTCGGCCACCACCGCGATCCCGGTATCGATCTGGATCACCTGGCGCACGCCGGGCACCGCGAGGGCGGCTGCGTCGTCGAAGGTCTTGACCGTTCCGGCCAGGATCGGCGATCGGGACACGACGGCGAACAGCATGTTCTCGATCCGTACGTCGAACCCGAATTCCGCCTTGCCCACGACTTTGTCCGGAGTGTCCTTGCGAGGCACGTCATGGCCGATGATGGTGCGTTCGCTTTTCGGTTTGAGAGGAATGTCGGACGGTACATCCAGATCGGCGGCCGCGGCGGCGACTTCTCCGTAGGTCAGGCTCCGACCGCTGCTCTGGTGGGTGATCATGCCCAGCTTGACCTGACACTCTTCAAGGGGAACCTGCCAACGTTCGGCCGCGGCGGTGACCAGCATCACGCGGGCGGCGGCTCCGGCGTTGCGCACGGGATCCCAGCTGGTCCTGACGCTGCGGCTGCCGCCCGTGCCCATGTTGCCGAAGCGGGGGTCGTTCCTGGCCTTGCGGACTTGGACGGTGGAGAAATCCACCTCCAGCTCATCGGCCAACAGCATGGGCACGGCTGTCAGCGCGCCCTGCCCCAGCTCGGACCAGGGCACCTGGATAATCACTTCACCGGTGGCGTTGATTTCCAGCCAGGCGTTGGGGTTGAAAATGATCTCGCCGGCTTCCGCCGCGGCCGCCTGCGCGGTCTGCCCGAGCCGGAACCCCAACACGAGAGCACCGGCTGCCGCGGCGCCGACCTTGAGGAAATCACGGCGGCTGAGATTGGCGACGCGGCTCATGACTTTCCTCCCTTAACGGTCTTGGCGAGGGCCATTTTTATCCGTAGATAGGTTCCGCAGCGGCAGAGAACTTCAGACATCTCCGCGACGATCTCCTCCTCGCTGGGATCGGGATTGCGGTTCAATAGACCCGCGGCGGTCATCAGCTGGCCGGGCTGACAATAGCCGCACTGGGGCACCTCTTCTTCGATCCAGGCCTTCTGGAGGGGATGGAGCTCGGAGCCGCCCAGGCCTTCGATGGTCGTGATATCGCTGCCGACAGCATCGGACACCGGCATGGAGCACGAACGTTCGGCGGCGCCGTCGACCAGGACCGTGCAGGCGCCGCATTCGGATATGCCACAGGAATATTTGGTACCGGTCAGGCCCAGGTGGTCACGCAGGACCCAGACCAGGGGCGTGTCGGAATCGATGTCGACGGTGTGGGTAACGCCGTTGACGCGGAGGATCAACTGAGCCATGGGAGCTCCCTTCACAAGGTGCGCGGGGGAAAAGCGCCGGACTCGGCTGACAATACACGACCAATTGGCGCGGGAAAATCAATTTCGGGGCGTGTGTGTCGGCGATGAGACAATAAGTCCCCTCTAACTGTTCCTGACCCTGGATAATACGGCCGAGTAAAACGGCCAAGCA
>CBDURF010000245.1:0-3399 GCA_965369705.1 uncultured bacterium | reverse complement strand
CGGGCCTACAGGGAGGCCGGAGTGTTCCACTACCGACGGGAGGATATGGAAAAGGCGCGGGAGAATTTCCAGGCCATGGTCGAGCTGGCCCCCGACGACGAACTGGGCCACCGCCTGCTGGGCATCCTCTACTTCGGAGAGGGTGATTACGAGAACTCGGAAATCATGATGGAGCGCTCCCTGGCCATTAAAGCCACCTCAGGGGCCTACGCGAACCTGGGCACCCTTTACTACTACGACCAGCGGTACGCCGACAGCATCACCATGTCCCAAAAGGCGTTGGAAATGGAGCCCGATGACTTTGGCACCTGGCGCACCTTGGCCGCCTCCTACGAGTTCGCCCCCGGTTTCGAGGACTCGGTGGGTCCGGCCTATGAAAAGGCCATGGAGCTGCTGCAGGTCGAACTGGCCCTGGACCCTGAGAACGCAGGTTACAAAGCGGATCACGCGTCTTTCAGCCAACAACTGGGGGAGCCCGAGACCGCCCTGGCGATCCTGGCTGATCTGGAAACCAACTATTCCGAACTGGATCCCGGAGTCATGTTCAGCATGGCTTCCACCTACGAAAAGCTCGGAGACCGCGACCGGGCCCTGGACTGGCTGGAGAAAGCCATGGGCCGGGAACTGTCATTCAAGAAGGTTGACCACTATCCGGTTCTGAAGAATCTGCGATCCCATCCGCGATACATCGCCTTGCGCAAAAAGTACGGGGAGTAGACGGCTCGTTTCGGCGTGTCATTAACCACTGAGAGGGAGGATTGAGATGAACAAGAAAGTTTCCAAGAAGATCAAACCCATTAGAAATCCCAATTACAAACCCAACGCGAAAGAAGTCGTTTTTCAGATCGCTGATCCCCCGATAAAGGTGGCGCCGGGTGAAACCGTGGAAATCCTGATTCCCGGACCGAAGGGATTCACGGTCTACCTTCCCGTAGCCGGCCACTTCAATGCCCAGGTCTTCGAGGCCGTGGAGAATCCGGAATGGGCCCTGGAAGAAATGGCCGCGGTCTCCGGTTCCAGCTCCGAATCCGCCGAGAAGAAGTTTTGGGGAGTGCGCATGACCCGTATCTCCGAGGCGGGCGCTTATCCCTCCGGGAAGTTTCCGTATTGCATCTACAGCAAGGAGCTCAAAAACTTCGCGGTGGGCAACTCGCCGCCCGAGATGATCCTGGATCCCTGATTCGACCCTGAACGAACCAACGCCCCCGCGCCTGACGGCAGCGGGGGCGTTGTTGTTCGGGGCGACCTGTCCCGTTATTCCACCAGGGTGATCGAGCGTGTCCGGACGACCGTCCCGGCGCCCACGCGGGTGACCAAGCGGACCTGGTAGACACCCGAGGCGACCTGCCGACCGGCGCGGTCGGTTCCGTCCCACGTCACGCCGTGAAGGCCGGCGGCATAACGGCCGGAAGTCAGGCCGCGCACGAGAAAGCCGCGGGTATCGTAGATGTTCAGCTCCACGCTGCCGGGCGTGTCCAGCTCAAACCGCAGTTCCGTGGCGGGGTTGAAGGGGTTCGGAACGTTGGGCAGCAACCGGGCGGCGCCCAAGGTCGGCAATTCCGGCACCGGCGACAGGGGATCGAACACCGTGAAATCCGCCACCCGAGGCGCGTGATCGCTGGCATCGGTGGTGTCGTATTTCTGCAGCCCGTTGGCGGCCAGGGTCGCCGACGTCATGGTCCGGGTTTCCAGCACGAAATGATTGTGAACATCCAGGGCGCTGTCGGCGAACAGGATCCAGTCCAGCACGCCGGGGTAGTAGTAGCTGTAGTCGTTGCGCCAGGTGTAGCTGGCCCGGGCGTCGGGTTGGCGGGACCGCGGGTCGGCAAAATCGGCGCCGTCCCAGTCGGGCGCATCGTCAGGCCCGTAAGTTCCCTCATCCTGGATGTCGCCCGTGATGATGGTGTCCAGCTGCTGCCGCCAGCCGACCAGGTTAAGGTCGCCGCCCAGCACGAAGGGCGTGTCCTCGGGCAAGGTGATCACCCCACCGGGAGTCTTGGCATCGCGCAGGAAACCGATCACCGAGTCGGCCTCGTTCTGCCGGTCCTCGTCGGCGGTGCAGCAACGCCAGTGGTTGGCGATGACCAGCAGGTCCTTGCTTGAAGTTGCGCCCAGGTCGAGCAGGGCCGCGGTGATGCGGTAGCCCGGGTTGACTTCCCAGCTCTGCAGGATGGGATACCGACTGACAATCACGTTGCCCGCGTCACGCATGACCGCGTACCAGGTCTCGCCCGCGCCGCTGGGCAGGTGCTGCTCGATCTTGTTGCGCACATCGTTGGCGCTGTGGTCCCACACCTCGTTGACGATCAACACATCCGGGTCCATGACGTCGAGCATCCGGCCCTGGGCCTGCTCCGCCGAACCGCCGTCGAACAAGCCGTCGCCCTGCACGTTCCAGGTGGCGACACGGATGTGGGCAGGATCGTCCCGGGTCAGCGCCAGGCTCGGTGTGACGATGGCCCCGGCAACGAAAGTGTAGGCGATGCTCCCGGAATTGGGCGCCACGTCGCCTGAATCGGTGTCCCGCAGGATGAACCGGATGTTGTCGCCGTTGAACAGATTCTGCCCGCCGGCCGGAATCGCGTCCCGTCGCAGGGCGATCTCGAACTCGGTGTTGCTGACCGTGGGACCTACCTGCAAACCAACGTCATCGTGGCGGACGGTGAAGGTGCCTCCATCTTTGAAGGTGCCCTCTTTCCAGCCGAACTCCCACATCAACTCGGCGCCGATGCCGTTGAAGTACGTGCCGGTGCCTGAGTTCATGTCGGTGTCGAGATAGAGCCGCATGTTCTGCAGCTCGTCGGGCTGGACCTCGCCTTCGGTTTCGAACCGGATGTAGAGATAGTCCTGGTCGTTGGCCACCCAGACGCGGCCGAAGTCGACGGGGCCCGCGTCATCGTTGGAATCGTCGTGGACCGGAGCCAGGACCGTCCAGTCATCGAAATAACCATCGATCAGAATGGGGGTCAGATCGGCCATGACAAATCCGGGCGCGAGTAGACAGAAAAATACACCGATGAGAACGCGGGAGGAGGAAAACAAGGGCGATCCTTTCCTGAAGCAGGTTTGGGTGATAACCGGTGGATAATTATAACATTAAACGTTCGAGATTTCAAAAACATGGCCGCCTGGCCGCGCACCCGTGAATGAGCAACCGGACTTCTCGCCCTCAGGGCGCTGAACCCGGCGCCTTGGCCGGCGGCGGCTGCGACATTGTCCCCACTGGGGCCTCCGCCAGTGTTTTCACCGGCGCCTCCACCAATACCCCTACCGGGGCTTCAACCAATGTCCCTACCGGCGCCTCCACCACGTTGCCGCCTCCCCGTTCATGCCACAACCGATGACAGGCCGCGCAGAGCGTGACCAGGTTAGCGGGCCGATTGCTTCCCCCTCGTTGTC
>CBDURF010000244.1:0-3401 GCA_965369705.1 uncultured bacterium | reverse complement strand
GCCCAGTACTTTTCCGGCCACAGGCGGCTGGTCCAGCGGCCGCCGCACCCGGTGTTCAACCCGACGGTCGCCCGTCCGTCCGGCAGGTCGAAGTCGGGAGCCGCCGCGGGGCGGTCCAGCATGTAGGGTTCGCCCTGGAATTCATATCCGCAGATGGCGAAGATTTCCTGGAGATAGCTCAGGGTGCAGGCCTGGTTGACATCGTCGAAGAGGCCGGTTGCGAATTTGGCCTCGGCGGCGGCGGCCATCTCGTCGGTAACCCCGTCGGTCACCGGGCGGCAAATGCCGTCGTCGCCCAGGGTGAAGCCCATCCGGCGGTCCGCGGAGATTTCCCGGGCCAGGGCGCAGGCCTCCCGGTCCTTGTCCAGGTTGATCACCAAGTCGAAGGATGTCTGCCGCAGCCAGGCCAGAGTGGCGGTATCCAGGAGGACCGGATCATCCACCACCGCGGGAAGCAGTTCCGGGAAATCCGTTACCCAGGTCACCAGATGGTCGGGAAACTCGCGCCGCAGAGGCGCCAGCAGGGGGGTGGTGCGGATCACGTCGCCGGCGGCCCCGAGCTTGATGATGAGGATCCTCCCGGTGCGCCGGCGATACTCAGCGCATCCGTCGCAGTGGACGCCCCTTTCCTTGTGGGGAACACAGGGCACGTGACCACGGAAGTGAAGGCAATCAGGACGAAAATTCACGTCTGGCTGGTCCTTTGGCTGCCCGCCGCATCTCATTCGACGAGGCGGTTTTCGATCCTCTTGAGGGCCATGCGGTCCCGGTTGCGGATGAACGACAACGCGTTGGAAATGACGGCCCGAAACTTGCGTGATTCCCGCGGCCAATGGTGGTCGTCATCGTGGTTTTTTCAGCAATGACAACCGGCTGTTGATCAAATGGCCAGGATAACTATAATCGACCGAACGGTTTTTCCGGGGCCGGAACCCGCGCCCTGCGAGAAATCTACCGGAAGACCGCCGGGAACTCAAGTCGCCAACTGCGGCATCCTGCATGACGACCAGGGAGGGTATGATGAAGACAGGAATCAAATGGATCCACCAGGGCCGAACCGCCGCGTGTTCAACGTTGGCCGTGGTCCTCCTGCTGGCCGGGGCTCTGCCCGGTTTCGCGCAGACCGCCCATGGCCAGCCCCAGGACCTGGAGTTCGAGATCATCAACGCCACCACGGGCGAGGGGGGAACCGTGGACCGGATGACGATCGATTTCGTCACCGCCCGCCGGAACAACGTGGCGGATTTCAAGCCCGAGGGCACAACCTTCACCGCGCCGGGCGTGCCCATCAGTGACGCCGGCAAGTACGTCATCACCGTGTGGCATCAGGATGTCCCCTACTGGTGGAGCAAACGCGGCCGGGATCTGACTGACGGACCAATCACCCTCCACGTCTTCGATGTGGTCCCCGGCCTGGACGACGTGTCCTTTTCGGGCCTGAACATTGTGATCCGCAGGCAGGAATCGCTCCTGCGCCTCGAGTACATGCTTCAGGTCGACAACCAGGCCAAGCCGCAGGTCACGGTGGTGGGCAGCCCCGCCACCTTCGAACTGGCCCTGCCCGCCGGCGTATCCGACATCAAGGCCAGTTACACCCGAGGCCCCGACCCCACGCCGGTTCCCGTGCATTCTCCGGGTTCCCACAGCGGTTTGTCCGTTCCCCTGACCCCTGGCCAGAACCTGATTCGCATCGAGGCGGTCGTACCCTGGTCAGAGGGCATGGAACTCCCCGTGGGATCGGATCTGCCCGTGAATTCCTGGAGTGTCCTGGCCTCCCCCGAATGGTTGGAGATTTCCTCCACGGACATCGAGGAAAACGACAGCGAGCAGGTCTCGGGATTCCGGCGCTTTGCGGGATTCCCCCTGGAGGCCGGCAGCCCGGTCATCCTGCGCCTGACCTCCGGGGAACAGGCGGCCGGCCCCGAGGAAGACCTGTTCACCCGGAAGGCTCCGGTCGAACAGGAAGCTGGCGAAGCGGCCGAAGTGACCGAAAAAGGTGGCGGCATACCGCTTCCCTTGATTTTCCTGGGGGTTGTAATCATCCTGATCGTCCTGGCGGTCATCCGCCGCAGATCCTGACCCCATTTGACCTGCCGGGGAGCCACGCCGCTCCCCGGCGACACGAGGAGACTCCATGTCCGGGACCATCGACTTGACCCTCGGCCACAGCCCCGATCCCGACGACGCCTTCATGTTCTACGCCCTGGCCAAGGACAAGATGGACACCGGGCCCTACCGCTTCACCCACGTCATGGAGGATATCCAGACCCTCAACGAGCGGGCGACCCGTGGCGAGTTGGACATCACCGCCATCAGCATCCACGCCTACGCCTACGTGCTGGACAAGTACGCCCTGCTGCCCGCCGGCGCGAGCATGGGCTTCGGCTACGGCCCCATGGTGGTGGCGAAGGAGAAGATCGCCCCCGCCGATCTGACCGACATGACAATCGCCATCCCCGGCAAGATGACCTCGGCCTACCTCGAACTGCAGCTGGCCATCGGCAAGTTCGAGGCGGTCCATGTGCCCTTCGACGAGATCATCCCCCGCGTCGTCTCGGGCGAATTTCCCGCCGGTCTGATCATCCACGAGGGACAGCTCACCTACCGGGACGCCGGTCTCGAGGAATGTCTCAACCTGGGCAGGTGGTGGTGGGAGGCGACCGGACACGACGACTGGCCGTTGCCCCTGGGCGCCAACGCCATCCACAAGAAACACGGCGACAAGATGAAGGACATCAGCGACATCCTGACCGGCAGCATCAGGTACAGTCTGGAGAATCGGCAGGCGGCCTTGGACTACGCCCTGGGGTGGGCCCGGGACATGGGCGTGGAACTGGCCGACGAATTCGTGGGCATGTACGTGAACGACTGGACCCTGGACTACGGCGACCGGGGCCGGGCGGCCATCCGCGAACTGCTGGGCAGGGGCCATGCGGCGGGATTGATCCCCGAGGTCAAGGAATTGGAGTTCGTCGCGGGTTGATTGTTCTACCCGTGCTGCCTGGATGGGGTGAGGGTGTACGCCCTCCCCCTTTTTTATTCGAGAAAGTCCAGCAGGCGGGGCAGGAAGATGATGATCGCCAGCACGATCAACAGTGGAATGATCCAGTTGCGCAGAGGCCTGCGCTTGTGTTCACGATCGATCAGGCGTTTCCTGCGTTTCTCGGGGTGCCGATCTTCGGTCATACCATCCTCCAGGCACGGAATGAAAAACGGATGCTAAATTATACAGTCCGGTTTCCCCACCGAACACACCCTTCAAGGGAGATTTCCTCCATGTGATGGTGGATCGGTTGGCCTGAGATGTTCGGCTGACCACCCCGGATGGGTGTCCGCAGGCAAATAGGGTCCGGATAATCCGCAGGCCGAAGGCTGAGGACATTCCGGACCCTATTTGTTTG
>CBDURF010000243.1:0-3459 GCA_965369705.1 uncultured bacterium | reverse complement strand
GGGGCGGCGTTCGTTGTGGTGGACGATCATCTACGGTCAACTCATCGGCATCGGCTTTTTGGCCAGCCCGGCGGTGAAGTCCCTGGGTATCGGGACCTTCGGACTGGACATGCCGGCCATGCCCCTGACGGTGGTCATCGCACACCTGGTTTTCGGGATCCTGCTGGGGCTGGGCCTCAGGCGGGGATTCCCGGAGCCGGAAAAGGGGTGAACGATGGCGGGAGTGTGGACAGGCTTGTGGGTTTTCTCCCTCGTCGCCTTCCTGGGCTACACCTCCCACCGGGCCAGCCTGTGCACGGTGCGGGCGGTGTCCGACGCCTTGCGCAAGCGCCGCTTCCATCTCCTGGCCGCCTTTGGCCGCACCGTTTTGTGGGCGATGGTGTTGATCATCCCGGCCACCTATTTCCGGCCGGAATTGTTGAGCGAGGCCCGCGGCATCGGGCCCTTGTGGTCCGGGCTGGCGGGAGGATTCATTTTCGGTTTCGGCGCGGCCCTGAACCGGGGCTGCTCGTTTTCCACTCTGCAACGTCTGGCTGACCGGGATTGGCGCATGTTCATCACTCTGGGCGGGATTTTCGCAGGCAGCGCCCTCGGTCACCGACTCATGCCCGGTTTCCTGGTCAGCGGGCAGGTCGTCGATCCGGTGGTCCTTGCGGGCTGGGTGTGGCCGGTCACAACGGGCCTGGTGGTGTGGGGCGTGTGGGAGGGGACCCGGCTTTGGCAGCGGCGTGAAACCTGGCGTCACCTGATGCGCGACGAACCCATCAACCCCGCGGCGGCCGCCCTGATCCTGGGCCTGGGCGCGGGACTGCTCTACCTCGGCTTCGGCCCCTGGACCTACCTGAACACCCTGCAGCAGGCCGCCGGGTCGCTGGCGTCGAACCTGCCCTGGCCCCAGGTTCTGGAGTTGGTGCTCGTGCCGGCCATCGTGGGAGGCATGGCCATCTCGGCACGCCAGCGAGGAGCCTGGCGCGTGCATAAACCGTGGGCGGGCTGGCCGGCGAACCTTTTGGGGGGAATTTTCATGGGACTGGGCGGCGCCATCATTCCCGGCGGCAACGACACCCTGCTGTTGCGGTTGATTCCGTCCCTGGCGCCCCATAGCCTGGGCACTTATGCCGTCCTGCTGTTCGGTGTGGTGGCGGGTCTGATGGCCCGAAAAATCCAGAGGCGCAATCCTACAGTTTCCCCAGGACCCGCCGGCTGATGAACCACTTGTACAAGGCCGGCAAAACCACGAGAGTCAACAGGGTCGAACTGACCAGCCCGCCGATGACCACCGTCGCCAACGGCTTCTGGACCTCGCTGCCGGTCCCGTGGGAGAAGAGCAGCGGCAACAATCCCAAAGCCGTGGTGAGGGCCGTCATCAGGACTGGCCGCAATCTCAGGCAAGCTCCCTGGATGGATGCTTCCCGGACATCCACGCCCTTGGCCACCAGCTGGTTCATGTAGGTGATCAACACCATCCCGTTTTCCAGGGCGATGCCGAACAGGGCAATCAACCCGATAGAAGCGGGAACCGACATGTTCATCCCGGCCAGCCAGAGAGCCGCGACTCCGCCCACGAGGGCCAGGGGGATGTTGATCAGGATCAGCATGCTGTTGCGCACCGAACCGAAATTCCCGAACAGCAGCATGAACAGGAAGATCAACACGATGGGCACCACGAAGGACATCCGTTTATTGGCCTCCTGCTGCAGGCGGAATTGGCCTCCCCAGGTGGCAAGGTATCCGGGCGGAAGGTCGACCTCGGCGGCGATGGCTTTCCGGGCCTCGGCCACGAAAGAACCGATATCCCGGTCCACCACGTTGCACTGGATGGAAATGAAACGCTGGTTGTTCTCCCGGGTGATCTGACGCGAGCCCACGAGCTCTTCGGTCGAGGTCAGCTCCTCCAGGGGGATCATGGTGCCGTCCGGAGCGGTGATGAGGATGTCCTTGATGCTTTCGGCCGAATTTCGGGCCTCCGGCACATACCTCACCAGGATGTCGAATCGACGGATGCCCTCGAATATCTGCCCGGCGACCTCGCCGCCGACGGCCGCTTTGACGACCTCCTGGACATCGGCGACATTCAGGCCGTAGCGTGCGATGGCTTCCCGGTCGATCCGGATCTGAAGCTGGGGAGCGCCGGAAACCTGATCGACCTGAACATCCGCCGCGCCGGCGACCTCACGGATGACCGCGGCCAGCTCCTCAGCGCTGGACTTGAGGGTTTCCAGGTCATCGCCGAACAGTTTGACGGCGAGTTCGGCGCGCACGCCTTCCATCAATTCATCCACGGCCATGGCGATGGGTTGGGTCAGGTTGACCCGAACCCCGGGCACGTTGCCGACCTCCCTGCGGATCAACTCTTCGATGTCTTCCTGGCCCCTGGCCGTTCGCCACTGGTCCTGGGGGTGTAAAATGACAAAGATTTCCGCGCTGTTGATCGGGTCGGTGTGGGCGCCGACCTCGCCGCGTCCGATCCGGCTGACGACTTCCTTGACTTCCGGGATCTTCATCAGGCGCCGTTCCACGATGGTCGACACCTTTTGGCTTTCGGTCAAGGCGATGGACGGAGCCATGGTCAACCGAACCACGATGGTTCCTTCCTGCAGTCTGGGAGTGAATTCCGAGCCCAACCGGGGCGTGATCACCGCGCCCAGCGCAAGCAGACCTCCGGCGATGACCACCGCGGCCCAGCGATTGTCCACGAAGAACCGGACCACCGGCCGGTAGGGCGCCATCAACCAACGCACCATCCGGGCTTCGCCCTGACCATCCGGCCCCGGTTTGGGGCGTTTCAGGAAGAAACTGCTCAGCATGGGGGCGATGCCGATGGCGAAGATCAAGGAGCCGAGCATGGCCAGAGCCACCGTGTAGGCCAGGGGACGGAAGGTCTTGCCCTCCACTCCCTGCAGGGTGAACAGGGGAACAAATACGAGAATGATGATGCCGATGGCGAACAGGATGGGGCGGGCGACTTCCCGGCAGGCGGCGGAAATCACCTGGCGTTTCGATTTTTCCGGGTCGCTTTTCCGCAGGTGCCGGTCCACGTTCTCGACCATGACGATGGTGCCGTCGACCATCATGCCGATGGCGATGGCCAACCCCCCGAGGGACATCAGGTTGGCGGTCATGCCGAGACGGCCCATCATCAGGAACGCGAACAGTACGGAAAACGGAAGGGAAAGGGCCACCACGATGCTGGGGCGGATCCCGCCCATGAACACCAATAGCACCAGGGCCACCAGCAGCACGCCCTGCAGCAGCGCGTCGGTCACCGTCTTGACCGCGGCCCGGACAAGGGTTTTCTGCTCGTAGTAGGGAACGATGTTCAGGCCTTCGGGCAGGATGCCGTTGATCTCCGCCAGCCTTTCTTCAACCCGCTCGATAACTGCGGCGCTATTGGACCCGAAGAGCTTGATCACCTGGCCGGCCACGACTTCGCCGGTTCCGTTTCGGGACTGCAGGCCC
>CBDURF010000242.1:0-3485 GCA_965369705.1 uncultured bacterium | reverse complement strand
TACCATCAGGGCTAAAGGCTGACTCTCTTTCTATACACCCCCCGGGGGCACTTTTTTGGAATAACTCATTGAAAATCAATAGCTTAGTATTATGAACTTCAATAATTCTTCCTCACGTATGTGGAAGGAAGGGCGGAAAAAATCCAAGTTGAAATGGAAATCCGGCCTGTTTCCTTCCCAAACACAATTTCAGAGGCACAACCTTTGGTTTCGAGATCTAACAGGCTGTTGAAAAACTCCTTCCGGCGCCAGAATGAGTTTTTCAACAACCTGCTAAAGCAATCTTGTCGCTTCGGCCGGACGGGGTGGGACAGGACCCCCCGGGGGCCTAAGGGTGGGGAATTTTCTCCAAAAACCCGCCGGCGGGTCACTTTCTCTCATTTCCTTATTTTATAAATAGTTAAGCAGTTCAATGTTCCGTTTGAAAACAAACAATCGAATACCAGGCCTCACCATGGGTAGCCCCTATCCGAGTTCATACTTGTTGATGCGGTAAACGAGCACATGCCGGGGAATCCCGAGATATATGGCGGTCTTGGAGCGGTTCCCTCCGCACAGATCCAGGGCCCTGCGGATAACCTCCTTTTCCAGCGCGATCAGGGACATGCCTCCGGCGGGCAGGGGCCCCAGGGGCAGGCCGCCCTCGGCAATTTCCCTGCCGTCCGTGACCGGCGCCAGGTCTCCGGCTCGGGGCGCCAATCGATTCAGGTCGGCGAGGGATAGGGTGTCATCCTGCCGCATCAGGACCAGGCGCTGGTTCAGGTTCTTCAACTCGCGCACGTTCCCACGCCAGGGTCGTGCCTTCAGGGCCTCCAGCAGGTCGGGATCCGTCGCCAGATCCTGCCCGCCGTGCAGGCGGGTGAAGTGACTCCAGAGCGGACCCACGTCTTCGGGGCGGTCTCTCAAGGAGGGCAGAGCCAGTTGCAGGACGTTGATCCGAAACAGAAGATCCTCCCGGAACCGGCCGTGCGCCGTTTCTTCCTCCAGGTTGCGATGGGAGGCGCAAACAAGACGGAAATCCACGTCGACCGGATGAGGGCCGCCGACCGGGTCCACCTGTTTGGTATCAAGGACGCGCAGCAGCTTCGGCTGCAGGTCCAGGGGAAGTTCGGCGATTTCATCCAGGAACAGGGTGCCGCCCTGGGCGGCCCGGATCCTGCCCCGGGCGGCCTGGCCGGCCCCGGTGAACGCTCCCTTGGCGTGGCCGAACAGTTCGGATTCCATCAGGGTGCCGGGAATGGCCCCGCAATTCACCGTCACGAAGGGTTTGTCCCACCGGTCGGAAAGATCGTGGCACGCCCGGGCCGCCAGTTCCTTGCCCGTTCCGCTTTCGCCGGTGATCAGGACCGTCGCGTCGTTGGGCGCCACCCGGCGCAACATTTCCATGAAGTCGGCCATCATACGCGAGCTGTAGACCATCCCGCTTTCCGGCGCCCGCTGCTTCAGGAGGCGGCGCAACCGGGTGTTGTCCTGTTCGAGAGAGCGGGTGTGGAGGGCCTGCTCGACCGTCAATTTCAATTCCTCGCGGGCGAAGGGTTTGAGCAGATAGGTGAAGGCGCCAAGCTTCATGGCTTCGACGGCTTGTTCCACGGTGCCGTGCGCCGTCAGCATGATGACCGGCGGGGGAGAGGGAGGGGTGGTCCTACGAATCCTCCGCAGAACCTCCATGCCGTCCATGCCGGGCATCCTGATGTCGGTGATCACCAGATCGGGTTCCTGGGCCAGCAACTCGAGTCCGGCCTTGCCGTCGTCGGCGGACAGCACCTCGTGCCCCGCCTCGGTCAGGATGAACTGGACGACCTCGCGCAGGCTGTTGTCATCATCGATCAGCAGGATTCGGCCCATGTCACAACTCCTTTGCCACCGGAAGGGTCAGGATGACGCAGGCTCCTTCGGTGCGGGATGAATCCACCGTCAGGGTGCCGCCCAGGTCCTCGACGATGCGCAGGCTGGTGGCCAGGCCCAGACCGGTGCCTTCGTTCTTGGTGGAAAAGAACGGCGTGCCGAAGTTGGCCACCGCTTCGGCGGAAAAGCCGGGGCCCGAATCCAGAACGCGGCAGATGATACGATCCGGATCGCCTTCCAGTTCCAGATGCACCTTTCCGGAGGGTCCCGAAGCCGCGGCGGCGTTGAGGACCAGGTTCAACAGGACCTGGCGGATCTGTTCCCGGTTGCCGAGGGCCGGGGCCAGGTCCGGTGGGACCTCCACCGCGACCGGCGGCGAGTCCGGGCGGTGTTCCATCAATTCCGCAACGGCCCGGCACTCGGCGGCCAGGTCGAAAGAAGCGATGTCGCCCGGCTCACTGCGCGCGAAGGCCAGGAACCTGGCCAGGACCTGATTCAGGCGGCCGGTTTCCTCCTGGAGGATGGTGAACATGCGGGCCTTGGGGTGCTCTGGGGGAAAATCGTCGGCCAGGACTTCGGCTGAACCCTTGATGCTGGCCAGGGGATTCCGGATCTCGTGGGCCAGCCCCGCGGACAGGCGGCCGACCGCGGCCAGCCGGGCCGACCTCACCAGTTCGACCTCCATGACGGTTTTCTGGTCGAGGGAGATCTGCAGGTCCTCGGCCGTGTGTTTCAAACGGTCCCGAGCCGCGTTGATGCGGGCCACCAGGGTCCCGGTCAGCAGGCCCACCATCAGATAGAGCAGCATTTCCAGGATCTTTTCCACCATGGTGCCCGGGTCGAAGCCGATATAACCGAAAGCGTGGGGAACATAGAGGGCGATGACCAGCAGCGCCGCCAGGACCCCGCCGCGCCTTTCGCCACGGAAGGCCGCCAGGATGATGGGGAAATAATAAAGCCGCCGGTAGATTCCGTGCAGGGCATGGATGTGCCAGTGGGTGTTGTAATGAAGCAGGGAGATGATGGCGATCATCAGGATGACCAGCCAGTAGCGCCGCAAATAGGAACGGGACGCTCCACCGGGGGAGCCATCCACCTGGGGGAGGATATTGGATGTGCCGGGACCGCTGTTCACCATGAAGTTACCATAAGAGATTATTGGGAAAGTTCTGCCTGGAATTTAGGATACACAGGTTAACACTGATAACACACAATCCTCCAACGCAATAAACAATATTCTTCAAACCCGAATTCACAGCTGGCGAGATTCATATATAACCTATTGTAGAATAATGAGTTGAATTGTTTTTCCTATCTGGCCTGATATTTGCGAAAAAGCCGTAAGATTCCCAGTAAACTACTAGTCAATCCACAATCGCAAAAAAGGCTGAATGATGACCATGATGCGGAAAACCGGACTTGGCAGGGTGGTTTTGACCGTCATTCTGATGGCGGTCGGTCCCGGGGCTGTACATCCCGCGGACAAATCCGACCGATCCGATGAATCGTTCGAAGCGCTGCTGGCGAATTCACCGGTCATCCAGCGTTTCGGCTATTCCCTGGATTTTTCCGAGGATGCCCTGGTCGGCCGGGATGTCGATTCCCACCTCGAATTCGCCCTGAAAAACAACCAGAAACTC
>CBDURF010000241.1:0-3511 GCA_965369705.1 uncultured bacterium | reverse complement strand
GCCGCCACACGCAGATCGCAACAGGCCAGCAGTTCC
Organism: uncultured bacterium; assembly: GCA_965369705.1. GTDB lineage: Bacteria > Krumholzibacteriota > Krumholzibacteriia > LZORAL124-64-63 > LZORAL124-64-63 > JAGLCY01. The sequence goes on along the minus strand of CBDURF010000241.1, from coordinate 3,475 downwards.
ACCGCTCCGCCATAGGCATCGCCTTGCACCGCGGCCACGATCGGCGCCGGGTAGTGGGTCAGGCGGTCCATCAATTGTTCGAACGGCGCCGACGCGCGCACGCCCGGGTCCCGGTGGAAAATCTCCTCGGGGATGTCCTTGATGGAATAACCCGTCGAGAAGTGTCGGCCGTTGGCCTTGATCAGCAGCAGAGGCGCGTCGTCGGCCGCCAGTTCATCGAGCGCGGCGACCAGGGCGGTGAGCATTTCGCGGTCCAGCACGTTGCGCGGCGGCTGGTTCAGGACCAGTTCGGTCCAGCGGAAGCGGGGATGGATTTCCAGGGGCACGGACGAACCTTTCGAAAAATGGTACGGGCGTTGCTGCCAAAAATTTCCTCAATACCTGTACCACAACCGGTTGGAAAAAATCTCCCCTTTCGAGAATATTTTCTGGTATTTTCGTCTGTTGTTCGCTCTCTTTGCGACCTCCTCCCGATTCACCTCCCGGTCACCCTCCCCCCAAGGGGATCATCATGAATACCTGTACGACCGGCGTCGGTTTTGTGTCCGGCAATTTGTCCGGCAATTCGTCCGGCAATTTGTCTGGATTTCAGGCCGGCCAATCCGCGGCCGTCGCCGATTCCGCCCTCAAAACCGCCGTCCGCCAGATGGAGGCCGCCGAACACCGCGCGGTGCTCTGGTTCGCCGACATCATGAATCGTCGTCTGTACCGCATGTTGGGCTACTCCAACATGCCGCAGTACTCCACCACGGAATTGAAATTCTCCAAGACCAGGACCGGCGATTTCATACGGCTGGCCCGCAAGCTGGAGCAGTTGCCCACAGTGAAGAAGTCCCTGGCCGGCGGCAGTCTCGGCTACACCAATGCCCTTGAGATCATCAAGGTCGCCACCCCGATCACTGAGGATAAGTGGGTCGCGGAGGCAACCTCGATTGGGCACCGGGAGCTGGCGGAAAAGGTGAAGCGGGTCAGGGTTAAAGCCCGCCGCCGCCGGAGCGGCGCCGCCCAAGCCGGCCAGGGCAGCCTGCTGGCGGAAAATCCCTCCGAAAAAATGTTGGCCGCCGAAATTCCCGTGCGTATCGCCCTGGAGATGACCCCCGAACAGTTCACCCGCTTCGAGGCGTTACTGGAAAAGGCCCACAAACTGGGAGCCGTGCCCGCGGGCCAGAACAGGGTGGATACCTTGTTGGCGGGGTTGGACTCCTTGGTCCAGGGAACATCAACCGTCACAACTAAAGGCGGTAAAAGAACTTACGTCAAGCCGACCCGCCGGCGGGTTTTTCCTCCACCGTTCCAGGTTCATGTCCAGCGGTGCCCCGAGTGTGGAAAATCGACGGTGCAGACCAGCCGGGGGGAACTGGAAATTTCGAAGGCCGACGCGGAACGCGCCGAGTGCGACGGACGAATCAAACGGCCCGGCCGGAACAACGCCGCCACCATCCCCCCGGGAAGGAGAACCGAGGTCCTGGAGCGCGACCGCTTCCGGTGCCAGGCGCCCGGCTGTGGAAATAGTCGGTTCCTGGAGATTCATCACGTCAAGCCGAAGTCGCGGGGCGGTGGGAACGAATTGGAAAACCTGGTCACCCTCTGTTCCGGATGCCACCGGTTGCATCATGAAGGGAAGTTGAGAGTCTAGAATTTATTAAATTTCAGACTCAAACCAGGCGGGCACAGTCCGCCCAAGGGTACATATTGCCCAAGGGTAGACTTCCGTCCGCCGGGAAATTAGGTTAAATTCCACGAATTCGGATCCTTGTATCCACTCAACCACCATCCGCCCGGCACGGGCGTGATGTCCCGGAAAGGCCCATCAGCATCATGAACGACGACCGCAATCTGGAAACCTCCGCCGAGGAACCGGCCGAGAACCTTGATTTCATCCGCGCCATGGTCAAGGCCGACGTGGAAGCCGGCCACAACGACGGCCGTGTGCACACCCGCTTTCCTCCCGAACCGAACGGCTACCTGCATATCGGGCACGCCAAGGCCATCCTGCTGAGTTACAGCATCGCCCAGGAATTCGGCGGCAAGTTCAACCTGCGCTTCGACGACACCAATCCCGAGAAGGAAGATGTCGAGTACGTCGACTCCATCAAGGAAGACCTGCGCTGGCTGGGGGCCGACTGGGAGGATCGCGAATTCTACGCGTCGGATTATTTCGACACGCTATATGAATGGGCGCAGCACCTGATCCGCGAGGGTAAAGCCTACGTGTGCAGCCTGGGCGAAGCGGAGATCCGCCAGTACCGCGGCACGGTGACCAAGCCGGGCATCGACAGCCCGGACCGCAACCGGCCGGCCGCCGAAAGTCTCGACCTGCTCGAGCGGATGAAGGCCGGGGAGTTCGACGAGGGCGCCTACACCCTGCGCGCGAAGATCGATATGGCGCACTCCAACATGAAGATGCGTGACGCGCTGATCTACCGCATCCGCAAGGTGCCCCACCACCGCACGGGTGACACCTGGAACATCTATCCGCTGTACGACTACGCGCACGGGCAGAGCGACGCCATCGAGGGCATCACCCATTCCCTGTGCACGCTGGAGTTCGAAGTCAACCGGCCGCTGTACGATTGGTTCATCGAGAATCTGCCGGTGCCCTACGAACCCCATCAGACCGAATTCGCGCGGCTTAACATGACCTACACGGTGATGAGCAAGCGCAAGCTCAAGCAGCTGGTTGACGATGGCGTGGTGACCGCTTGGAGCGACCCCCGCATGCCGACCCTCAGCGGGTTGCGGCGACTGGGCTACACGTCCGAATCCATCCGGCGCTTTACCGAGACCGTCGGCGTGGCCAAGCGCAACTCGACCGTGGACCTGGACCTTTTGAAATGGTCCCTGAGGGAGGAACTGAACCGCACCGCCGACCGGGTGATGGTGGTGTTGCGGCCGCTGAAGGTGGTCATCACCAACTACCCCGAGGACCAGGTCGAGGAACTGGAGTGCGTGAACAATCCCGAGGACGAGAGCGCCGGCACGCGGATGGTGCCCTTTTCGCGCGAACTGTGGATCGAACGTGATGACTTCCGCGAAGAAGCCCCGCGCAAGTTTTTCCGGCTCAAACCCGGCAAAGAGGTGCGCCTGAAACACGCCTACTTCATCACCTGCGACGAGGTGATCAAGGACGACAGCGGTGAAGTCGTGGAGCTGCGCTGCAGCTACGATCCCGCCTCGCGCGGTGGCATGTCACCCGACGGCCGCAAGGTCAAGGGCACCCTGCACTGGGTCTCGGCGCGGCACGCGGTCGAAGCTGAAGTGCGGCTTTACGACAACCTGTTCCGGGAGCCCTTCCCCGAAGAGGGCGGCGACTTCATGGCCAATCTGAACCCGGATTCACTGGAGATCATCACCGACGCCAAGCTGGAACCCGGCCTGGCCGGCCAGGAAACCGGCTACCGGTGCCAGTTCATGCGGCAGGGTTATTTCTGCATCGACAGCAAGGATTCCCAGCCGGGCAAGATGGTGTTCAACC
>CBDURF010000240.1:0-3519 GCA_965369705.1 uncultured bacterium | reverse complement strand
CGAACACGGAGGCCGGAACACGACCACAATCCCGCCCCGCGTGCGGCGAGAGGTGTTGGCAAGGGACAAACACCGCTGCCATGCCCTGGGTTGCGGAAGAACCCGGTTCCTGGAAGTGCACCACATCGTGTCGCGACAGCAAGGGGGAAGCAATCATTTGGAAAATCTGGTGACCCTCTGTGCGGCCTGCCACAGGTTGTGGCATGAGAGTGGAGGCGGGGGCGCAGTTGACCTATCGGTAGAGGAGCAGGTTTCGGCGACCTTAATCTCAGGGCAAGCCACAGTTCAGCGTTTTATGGGCCAAAATGGACGGAAATCCTGTAGAATAGTGGCGGTGATTTATGAAATTCAGCCCCCGCCCCTTGGAGGCCTTCCATGTCGACGTCCCGAATTTCGGCTGTCCTGTTCCTGCTTGTAATCGGTCTGGCCCTTCCGGCCATTCCTGCCTTTGGCGCCGAGCCACACCACGCTCTGGTCGAGGTCCACCTCGACTCCCCCGCCGACGCCGAATTCATCCGGCTCAACCGGGGCCGCCTGGACGTAATTTTTGTCAAGCCCGGCGCCATCGTCCACATCGCCGCCAAGCCGGGCGATCTGGACTTCCTGCGCCAGGCCGGACTGCGGGTGGACGTCCTGCAGAAAGACATGGAAACGGCCAACGCCTACGCCGACAAAGGGGTCGGCTACGGGATCTACCACACCTGGAGCGAGACCATCGCCTTCGTGGACAGTCTGCGGCTGCTGTATCCTGACGTGATCAGCCAGAAGTGGTCGATCGGTCAGACGCTCGAGGGCCGGGACATCTGGTGCTTCCGGATTTCGGACAATCCCGACGTCGACGAGGACGAACCCGAAGTGCTGATCGACGCCATGCACCACGCGCGGGAGATCATGTCGTCGGAATTCACCATCATGTTCGCCGAGTACCTGGCCCAGAACTACGGAACCGACCCCGAGATCACCTGGCTGGTGGACAACCGTGAGTTGTACGTCATTCCCGTCGTCAATCCCGACGGCTCGGTCTACAACGAGGTCAACAGTCCCAGCGGCGGCGGCATGTGGCGCAAGAACCGACGCGACAACGGGGACGGCACCTACGGCGTCGATCCCAACCGCAACTACACCTACATGTGGGGCTACGACGACATCGGCAGCAGCCCCGACCCGGGCAGCGCGGTCTACCGCGGGCCGTCGGCGGGCAGCGAGCTGGAAATCCAGGCCATGATGAGCTTCATCAACAGCCGCGACATCCGCACGCACGACACGATCCACACCTACGGCAACCTGACCCTGATTCCCTGGGGCTATATCTCCACCCCGACTCCTGACGGAACAATCTTCAATCACATGGCCGCGGAGATGACGAAGTTCAATGGATACACGCCCGGTCAGCCAAGCGAGGCCATCAACTACGAGGTCAACGGCGGGACTTTCGATTGGGCCTACGGCGACCAGACCGAACATGCGAAAATCTTCTCCTTCAGCAACGAGATCGGCGCCGGCAGCGACGGCTTCTGGCCTGTCGAAAGCCGGCGCGAACCGTTGTTCCAGGAGAACATCTGGCCCCACATCTACTTGATGCGTGTCGCGGGCGCCTTCGTCGTCGCTCATTCACCCGTGGTGACCGCGGGGACCAAGAGTATCGAGCCGGGACAAACCGGCGCCCTTGATTTCACCATCGAGAACCAGTCCGTCTTCGAAGCGGCCACCAGTCTGGACCTCACCATCAGCACCGACGATCCCTGGGTCCAGTTCGGCGCCGCCAGCCGCACCATCGGCAGCCTGGGGACCCTGTCCTCGACCACCCTGGCGGGCGATCCCATCCCGGTGACCGTGGATCCCGCCTGTCCCGATGGACATCTGGTGACCCTCACCGTGGCGGTGCACATGCCCGAGGGCGACCTGGATTTCCCGCTGAGTTTCACGGTGGGGTCGCTGGTCGTGGTGTTCAGCGACGACATGGAAAGCGGACTGGGCAACTGGACGACCACGGGCCAATGGGGTTTGACCGGAGGCGCCTACCATTCGCCCGCGAACAGCCTGACCGATTCGCCGGGCGGAGGGTATCCCGACCAATCCTTCACCACGGCCACCCTGAACGGCGTCTTCCAGGCGACAGGATTGAGTTTCTGGCACCACCACAGCATCGAGCTGGGCTGGGACTTCGGCAAAGTTCAGATCTCCGCCGACGGAGGGGCCTGGACCACCCTCGAAACCTACACGGGCAACCAGACCTGGCAGCAGGTCGATCTGGATCTGTCGCTCTTCGCGGGCCAGGACCTCGCCATCCGGTTCGCGATGGAGACCGACGTCTCCATAACCGACGACGGCTGGTACATCGACGACGTGGTCGTGACCGGCAATCCCGGCCAGGGTCTCGCCCTGACCCCGCCGCTTCCTGTTTCTCCGGGTGAGGGTCAGACGGTCGGCTCCCCGCCGACTTTGACGGTCACCGCGGGCGCAAAAGAATTCACTGATGCTGTGTTCTACGGCTTCCGGATCTATGCCGACGAACTTTGCACGGATCTGGCCGCAAGCGTGAACAACGTTCCTGAAGCCGGCAGCCAGACGTCGTGGACCGCCCCCACCCTCGCCGACGGCGACTACTGGTGGCGGGCCTGGGCCGGCGACGGCATCGAACGGACGGCGCTCAGCCAACCCGTCGGATTCATCGTCCAAGGGGTCAGCGCGGTCGGCGACGTGGTGATCGGCGGACCGCGCCTGCGGGTCCTCGGTAACGTGACCGGCTCCCAATCACGCCTGGAACTGAGCCTGCCCGGCCAGGCCGATGTTACGGTGGACATCCATGACGCCCGCGGCGCGCGCATCAAGCAGTTGTTCACCGGCAGCATGGCCGGCGGCACCCGCGTGCTGGTCTGGGACGGTCGGGACGGCCGCGGCCAGGCCGTCGCCAGCGGGGTCTACTTCGTGCGGATGAATACCGGGCGAGAGGCTCTGACGGATCGCGTGTTCTTCGTTCGTTAACTTTTCGATTGCGTATAGCGAGGGGCCCCGGGGGGCCCCTCGACCCATCCATCGGCACCCTCCCATCCTCAACTTGCTCAGAAATTATTATTGATTTAAACTAAACAAGATAAGGGGGACTGCATCCGCGTACCCGCTCTCCTCGCCCCTACCGACAGGAGAGTGCGTGATCGGCCGAACCATTTCCCACTACCGGATCACCCGCAAGCTCGGCGCCGGCGGTATGGGAGTGGTTTACGAAGCGGTCGACACCAAGCTGGACCGCACGATCGCCCTGAAATTCCTCCCTCCCGAATCCACCAGCGATCCCGACGCCAAGGCCCGGTTCATCCACGAGGCCAAGGCCGTTTCCGCGCTGGACCACCCCAATGTTTGCACCCTTTTCGAAATCGACGAGACCGACTATGGGGAAATGTATCTTGTAATGGCCTGCTACGAAGGGGAGACCCTGAAGGATCGCATCGCCCGGGGTCCCCTGCCCCTCGATGAAGCGGTGGACATCACCCGTCAGATTGCCGAGGGGCTGGCATGTGC
>CBDURF010000239.1:0-3767 GCA_965369705.1 uncultured bacterium | reverse complement strand
CTGAATCGGACCCTGGGTGGTGGATGGTCGCTGGACGACCCTGATCCCGACCTTTCCGTCGAAGAAGATGAAGATACAGTGGCCGCAAATGACGGCGGCGATAAAGAAGAGGTCAATCGATGATGCATCAGGTTTTTTTCCCAAAGGATGAACAGATGAGAGCAACGGTTGGAATGACCACCGCCAGGCGATCGGTTCTGCTGGGCGGATTCATGATTCTGGTGCTCGGCCTGGTCGGATGCGGGGCCGAGGAACCCCCGGCGCGGCAGGCGCCTCCGGTGACGGTCGGCAAACCCACGGTTTCCACCGTGCGGGAATACACGATCTTCACCGGATTCAGCCAGGCCGTCGAATCCGCGGACATTGTGGCCCGGGTAGCCGGCACCCTGGAAACGGTGGATTTCGAGCCAAGCAGCAATGTCAAGAAGGGCGACCTGCTGTTCACCATCGAAAAGACCAAGTACAAGGCCCTGCGCGACGCCGCCGAGGCCAGCCAGGCTTCGGCGGAGGCCGATCTCCTGCGCGCGGAGACCGAGCTCAAACGTGTTGAGAAGGCCAGCAAGAGCCGGGCGGTCAGCGAGATGGACGTGGACCGGGCGCAGGCCGACCGGGACATGGCCATCGCCGCGGTCAGTCTGGCCAAGGCCAACCTGGCCGAGGCGGATCTGAACTACAGCTATACGGACGTCGTTTCACCCATCGAAGGAGTGGTGAGCCGCCGGTTGGTGGACGCCGGGAACCTGGTGGGCCAGGACGGGCCCACACTGTTGACCAGGGTCAACAAGCTGAAGCCCATTTATGTCTACTTTCACATGCCCGAATCGATAGTCCTGCGTTACCTGGCGAACCGTTCCAAGGATGTGGCCCGTGAAGTCGACAGTGACGAGCACGGCAAGGCGCAGGTGGCCCTGGCCAACGAAACCGGGTATCCGCATGTCGGGGTGATCGACTACATCGACAACGAAGTGGATGCCACCACCGGCACCATCGAATTGCGGGTGGTCCTGGAAAACGAAAGACTTCAGATTTTTCCGGGATTGTTCGTAAGAGTGAAGGTGACTGGATCGGAAATCCCCGACGCCGTCCAGGTGCCCGAGGTGGCCGTCGGCACGGACCTGGGGGGCAAATACGTTCTCGCGGTCGGTGAAAACAACATCGTCGAACAAAAGTACGTGACGCTTGGCGCACCTCAGGAAGAAGGCCTGGTCCATATCCAGGAGGGCCTGGATGGCACCGAGACGATTATCGTCAATGGATTGGTTTTCGCGCGGCCCGGCCTGCCGGTGACCCCGCTGACACCCGAGCAATTCAAGGCCATGAAGGAACAGGCCGCCCAGAAATAGATTTTCACCTGGCGCGGACCCGCTCCACGGGGCGAGTAACGCACGGGCTTTCTCAAGGGAGATTCCACGGATGTTCAGCCGCATCTTCATCGAACGGCCCAAGTTCGCCCTGGTCATCTCGATCCTCATCGTGATCGTAGGCGGACTCTCTATTCCGATGTTGCCCATCGAGTCCATGCCGGATATCACTCCACCGACCATCAAGGTGTCGGCCACCTATCCGGGGGCCGACGCCAACACGGTGCTCGAGTCCGTGGCCGCGCCGATCGAGGAACAGGTCAACGGCGTGGAGAACATGATCTACATGGACTCGAAAAGTGATTCCGAGGGCCAGTTCAGCCTGACTGTCAGCTTCGAAATCGGCACCGACGTGGACATGGCCCAGGTCATGACCAAGAACCGGGTGGCCGTCGCAGAGCCCCTGCTGCCCGAGGAAGTGATGCGCCAGGGCGTCAAGGTGGACAAGCAGTCCACGGCGATGGTGGAGGTCGTCAGCCTGCGCTCACCCGGCGGGACCTACGACGAACTCTTTCTCAGCAACTACATCGCTACGCGTATCAAGGACCAGTTGGCCCGCGTGGAAGGGGTCGGAACGGTTACCGTCTTCGGCGCCAAGGACTTCAGCATGCGGATCTGGTTGGATCCCCAGCAGCTGAAGGCCAGAGGGGTGACGACCAGTCAGGTAATGAGTGCCGTGCGGGCCCAGAACGTGGCCGTGGCCGCCGGCAAGATCGGCGGGCCGCCCAATCCGGGGGACCTGCCCTTCCAGTACAACATCATCACCAAGGGCCGGCTCACTACCGAACAGGAATTCGAGTCGATCGTGATCAAGACCGGCGCCAGCGGCGACCTTCTCTATCTGCGGGACGTGGCCCGGGTCGAATTGGGCTCCAAGGACTACAGCTGGTACGCCCAGCATAGTGGAAGTCCGGCCATCGCCGTCGGTATCTACCAGTTGCCGGGTTCCAACGCCTTGGGTGTGGCCCAGGGCGTGGCCGACATCATGGATGAACTGGCCGAGAGTTTTCCCCCCGATCTGGAATACGAAATTCTCTACGACGCCACCGAATACATCACCGCTTCGATCGACGAGGTGATCGAAACCCTGATCGTGGCCATCCTCCTGGTGATCTTTGTGGTGTGGGTGTTCCTGCAGGATTGGCGCGCGACCCTGATTCCCGCCATCACCATCCCGGTTTCGTTGATCGGCACCTTCGCCGTGCTGCTGGGCCTGGGCATGTCGATCAACAACCTGACGCTGTTCGGAATCATCCTGGTGATCGGCATCGTGGTGGACGATGCCATCCTTGTCACCGAAAACACGGTACGCCTGATGACCGAGAAAGGCTGGGATTCGCGGCGCGCCATCACCGAGGGCATGGGCGAAGTCACCGGCCCGGTAATCGCTTCGACCGCCGTGTTGCTGGCGGTGTTCGTGCCGACGCTGATGATGCCCGGCCTGACGGGACTTCTGTACCGCCAGTTCGCCATCACCATCTCCATCGCCACGATTTTTTCCTCGATCAACGCCCTGACCCTCAGCCCCGCTCTTTGCCGGCTGCTGCTCAGGCCCGTCGATCCGAACAAGGAGAAGTGGATCTTCTTTCGGAAATTCGACGAATTCTTCGAGAAAAGCACCAACAGCTACAAGGGTGTCGTGGGTGGTTTGTTACGCAAGTCCGGAATGTCCATGGTGCTTTTCGCCGGATTGATGGTCCTGGCCGCCGTCGGGGTCAAACAGGTGCCGATGGGTTTCCTGCCTGACGAGGACCAGGGGTACTTCTTCATCAACGCCCAGCTGCCGGACGGTTCTTCTCTCGAACGGACCGAAGCGGTTACCGACAAGATAAACGCGATCCTCAATAATACCGAAGGCGTCGCCAAGTTCCTGACCGTGGGCGGGTACTCCCTGCTGGACGCGGTCCAGTCGCCCAACGCGGCCATGTACATCGTGACCATGGATAACTGGAGTGACCGCGGCGACCCCGATCTGCACATTTTCAAGGTCATGGAGGGGCTGCAGAAGCAGTTCTTCGGCATCCAGGAAGCCATCGTGTTCGGCTTCCTGCCGCCGCCGATCATGGGCCTGGGCAACGCGGGGGGATTCGCCTTCGAGCTTCAGGATCGCGGCGGGGCGGGTATCATGAATCTGCAGCGGGCCGCCCTGGACATGGTGGCCGCCGCCAACGCGAGCCCCAAGCTGACGCGCATGAATCAGAATCTGAGGGCCACCGTGCCGATGCTCTACCTGAACATCGACCGGGTCAAGGCGCAGTCCTACCATATCCGGATGAACGAGGTGTTCAGTACACTTTCGACCTTCCTGGGATCGGCCTACGTGAACGACTTCAACCTGTTCGGCCGGACCTGGAAGGTGATGGCCCAGGCGGACGAGAAGTACCGTTCCCAGGCCGAGGACATCGA
>CBDURF010000238.1:0-3791 GCA_965369705.1 uncultured bacterium | reverse complement strand
GACGGCTACGGTGGGGCGGACAACAGCTGGTACGGCCACTGGGCCGGTTGGGTGCCCTACGCCAATGGTGGCGACGGCGACGGCAACTGCGGTGGCACGGGCGGCAACTGCAAGAACTACGGCACCCTGTGGAACGACGCCTACAACGCCCTGTTGGCCGCCCCGGACAACAATATCTCCCAGGCGGGCTGGTACGTGATGATGACCAACCTGCACGAAACCGCCTGGCATGACTATATGGGCGGCCCCATCAGCGGCTGGCAGCACAAGTATTCGGCCCACATCAAGAATGCCATGATCTACGCCGAAGCGGCTCACTGGGCCAACGGTGAATACCTCAATACCACCGACGCCTATGCTTCCGACATCGACAACGACGGCTACCAGGAAACCATCCTGCACAACGACCACCTGTTCGGCGTGTTCGAGGGAACGGGCGGCCGGATGACGCATCTGTTCGTCAAGGGATCGGGCTACGACGATACGGCCATCGGGGTGGACAACGCCTACTGGGCGGACACCAACGGCGACTTCAACGATGTCAATCATGTGGGCGCCTTCAGCGAAGTTTCCCCGAATTACCAGCACGAGAGTTACGCGGTGGCCATCAACGTTCCAGGGACGACCGCTTCGGTGGAACTGATTCGCAACGAGGTCCGCAAGACCGTCTCGGTGACCGAGGGCGATAGCTTCTTCGACATCGTGTACGAGGTGGGACCGGCCACCCACTGGATGCAGGGCGGGTTCTCGCCTTCGCTGGTGGATCTGGTCTGGAACGGGGAGCTCGACCGCGTCTGGCCGCCTGACGCCTCCTACATGGGTTTCCGCAATCCCAACACGGGCATCGCGACCGCCTGGGTGCTGGGCAGCGGTGGCGCGGAGCACCAGAAGGAGATTAGCGGCACCCTGATGAAGGGTGACGAATTGAAGGCCAACGGAGTCTTCCAGATCCAGCTCTTCGCCGGCCCGACCAGCGCGCCGGACGGTTCGGGCGATATCGCCGAGTTGCGGGTCCTTTCCGACAACCTCACCGACACCATCGGGCCGAAAGTTGTGGCCGCCGCCTATTATCCGGCCACGGACAAGCTGCGCGTGACCTTGGACCAGGCCGCCGCCACGGTCCTGTCGGCGAGCTTCAGCGTCTACGACGGTTTGGCCCCGCTGACCTCGGTCACCCTGCCGCCGGCCACCCCGGTCGTTGAAACCCTGCCGTCCCTGATTTTGACCTTCGAACTGGACACACCCACCGCCGACGCCATCGAGGCCATGACCGGCCCGGACCTCTACCTGGTGGCCTCGGCGGGGGCGGTGACCGACGAAAGCGGCAACCCGAGTGATGCGGCGACCACGGCCGACGGCATCGTCATCGAGATGATCGCGACCGTGATCGCCATCGACGGCAACATCGAGGCGGATGAGTGGGCCGATGCCCAGGCGCTGCCCGACAGCAACGATTCGGGCTGGAGCGCAGCCAACGAGATCGACAGGCTGCTGGTCCAATGGGACCGCGACTTCCTGTACGTGGCCATCGACGGCGAGGTCAGCAACAACAGCTGGCTGCTGTACCTGGACGTGGATCCCGGCACGGCGAACGGGGAGACGGACCTGACGGCCATCGACGCCTGGGAGCGGGGCGCCTCGTTCACCGCGTCCGGTTTCGCGGCGGATTTCGAGTACGGCTGCTACCAGCACCAGTCGATCGACGACAGCGACGGCTTCTGGCAGATCCTGTCGGCGACGACCACCCAGGACCGCTCCGACGACATCCAGTCCGCCTATGACTCCTTCCATACTTTCGGAACGGCCAGCGGGAGCGAACTCGCGATTCCCTGGAACACCCTCTACGGTCTGGGCGAGGGCCTGGTGCCCGTGGGGGCGGAGATCTCCCTGGTGGCCTCGATCTGCTGGGATCCCGAACCCGACGGAGTGCTCGGAGGCGACTCCGTGCCCAGCAACATTACGGCAAACCTGCCGGTGATCGACAACGTCTGGACCCTGACCGTGGATTCCGATGGAGACGGCCTGGCGGACGTTGACGATATTTCCGCGGTGCCTCGGGTTCCTTCATCCACGGCCCGCCTGCTGCCCAATGTCCCTAATCCCTTCAACCCCAGCACCGTGATCGGCTTCGAGATTTCCGGCCCGGCTGCTGCCGAAGTCAGTCTCGTGGTATATGATGTCAGGGGAAACAGAATCAACACCCTGGTCCGGGGTGTCTTGGAACCGGGCCTGCATGAAGCCGTATGGAACGGCCGCACGGGTGGAGGCCTGCCCGTCGCCGCCGGCACCTATTTCAGTCAACTAAGATGCCGCGGCCAGGTGATCACCCGACCGCTTTCGCTCGTCAAATGAGGAGGATTCGCATGAGCTTCAGCCAAAGAACCTATCTCGGGCTGTTGTCGGCCCTGGTCGTGTTGACTCTGGGAACCGGCCTGGCTGTCGCCCAGACGGCCCAGACCATCATCATCGACGGGGTGAACGACTTTTTGCCCGGCAACCTCGTGGATGCCGACGGTTTGGACACCCAATACACGGAAATCGACCTGGGTGACATCTACATCACCAACGACGCGGTCAATCTCTATCTGGGATTCCAGACCGGTCCCGGCTCGTTCGGGTCGAACCAGCTGGGCTTCGCCATCGACGTGGGCACTCCCGGCGGCGGCACCACCGATCCCTGGGGCCGCCAGATCGAGTGGAGTCTTGCCACCAACAAGCCGGATTACATGTTCTACGTGAACCTGGACAACAACTGGCAGGCCAGTTACTACTGGGATGAAACCCTCCTTCCCGAACCCGATTGGGTCAATATCGTCCAGGGCCCCGGCACTCTCGGCTGGGCTACCGGCACCGAATTCCGTGAACTGGCCGTCATGCTCGGCAGCCTGGGCGTCAGCCCCGGCAGCATCGTCAACTGGGAACTCTGGTTCACCCAGGACAGTCCCACCAAGGGTCCGCTGGATTGCGCGGCCAACGACGGTTCGCAGTTGAGTGTCCCCGGATTCACGTTTTGGGATACGGAAACGCCCATCTCCCTGACCGATTACCACCCACACACCGTGCTGGCCGCCGCGGATCCCGATCCTCCGACACTGGTCCAGGTCCAGCCGACCAGTTTTCCCGCGAGTATCTACTTCGACGTCCATTTCAATGAACCGGTCGACGCGGTTACCGCGGGTCAGACCGGCAACTATGCCCTGACCGCCGCCGCCATCTCGGTTGCCGTGAGGGACGGCAGTGATCCAAGCATCGTACACCTGACCCTGACCTTGCCGATCAGTGGGTCGGCCAGCCTGTACACCTTGACGGTGACGGGCGTCGAGGATCTGGCGGGCAACGTCATCGTCAACAACGGGGTGGACAACACCTACTGCTTCGGCCTGAAGGACATCACCTTCCGCGGCAAGTTCGGCTTCTTCCTGGCCAACACGTCCGAGGTGCCGCCCTACCAGTTCCATGTCGAGGGGGACAAGGCGCCCCTGACCTTCGGCCCTCTGTGTGACACGGGCGAAATGACCGACACCGGTACGGACGACATCTGGGAATTCTCCACCACCATGCTTTACGCCGGCGACTGTGTCGGCGGCACAGCCAGTGAAAGCTTCGAGTGGAAGTTCAACTTCAACTGCGACGGCAACAATTACGAACCCATGGACGGCAATCGCGCCCATACCCTGGACCTGGCCAACGGCGCCCAGGACATCATCGAGGTCTGGTGGAACGACGAGGACCCGACCCAGTTCACGACACACGATATCGACGTACTGTTCTTCGTGAACATGAAGAACACG
>CBDURF010000237.1:0-3794 GCA_965369705.1 uncultured bacterium | reverse complement strand
GCCGATGAATTCGTCGCCCTCCTGGATGTCGGCGGCGGGGTGACCAACGTGCACATCGTCAAGGACGGCGTGCCGTACTTCACCCGTGATCTTCCCATCGGCGTGGGTCACTTCATCGAAGAGTTCCAGAAACAGTTGGGCTTGACCTACGAGACGGCCAACGACGTGGCTCGCGGTCACACCGACGAGGTGGACGACCAACTGGTCACGGACATCGTACGGTCCGTCGGTTCCGAAATCTACCAGGGTCTCGAACCCAGCCTGTCCTACCTCAAGACCTCCGGCGAGGCCGACGGCATCGACCGGATCGTCCTGAGCGGCGGCGGGGCCCATCTGCCGGGCCTGCTGGAATACCTGGCTGAATGCTACAACGTCCCCAGCGAGTTGGCCGATCCCCTGGCCGGGCTGGATTACAACCCTGACCTCTTCGGTGAGGGAGAGGCCGAGGAGCTGAGTCCATTGCTCACGGTGAGCGTCGGGCTGGCCCTCAGAGAGGCGGTGGGAGCATGATTCGCATCAATCTTCTGCCCCGCGATGAAATGCCGGCCCAGAGCAGGATCTCCCTGCCCAACGTCGGAAATTTCGCGCCCCTGGTCCTGGTTTTGGTGGCGGCCGTCGGCATCGGCGCGGTTTACATCCACCAGGAGAACCAGATCAAGGCGTTGAACGAAATCATCGTCGAGGAAGAGGCGGAAACCCGCCGGCTGGCTCCCGAGATCGCCAAGATCAAGAGGTTGAACCAGCAGCGGAAAGACCTGAACGGTCGTCTTGATGTGATCACCCGGCTCGACAGCGACCGCTACTTCCGGGTGCACCTGATGGACGAACTGAACCGGGCCATGCCGGACCATGTCTGGCTGACCCGCTTCGAGGATATCGGCGGGGGCAGGTACGCTGTCGAAGGCGTCACCTTCTCCAACTTCCTCGTGAGCGATTTTCTCCAGAACGTCACGAACAGCCCGTACTTCTCCGGCGTCGACCTCCTGATCGCGGAGAAGGGCGAGATCGAAGACGTTAAGGTTGTCAAATTCAAAGCCCAGGCCAAGGCTGTCCGCAAGGCGGCCCCGGCTCCCTTCGAAGGTTAGGAAGGACGCCATGGATATCGACGTCAAAGATCCCAAATTCCTCCGCTGGATCGGAGCGGTGCTGGTGGTGCTGGTGGTGGTCCCGTTGTATTTCCTGACGGATTCCTACCCCTTTACCTACCAGGTCCGCAACGAGACCATCTCGGAACTGGACGCCCGTCACCAGCAGCTGAGCAGGGACCTGGAGAGGGCCCGGCTGCTGGTGCGGAACCTGGAAAAAGTCGAGCAGGAGTACGCCATCCTCCACGACCAGTGGATGGTGGCCCAGACGCTGCTGCCCGAGCAGAACCAGATGCCGGATCTCCTGCGCAAGGTCACCGCGGCCGGCCAGCAGTCCGGTGTCGAGTTCCAGATGTTCAAGCCCTCGACCCCGATCAACCAGGGGTTCTACTCCGACAATCCCGTCGAAGTCCGGATCAAGGGCGGGTACCACCAGACCGGCGTGTTTCTCAGCCGCCTGGCGAATCTCAACCGGATCGTCAACGTCTCCGACCTGAACATGGAGGGCGTCGGCGACCAGGATGAGACCCCGTTCACCGTCGAGACGGAAATGATCCTGACGGCCTACACCCAGGGGCCGAGCGCGCCTGTGGAAGGTTTGGACACGGGGAATTCCGAAGGCATTCTCGGCAAGCTGGAAGCCAAGGCCGACAAACAAGACGCCGTCACCAATCAGGCCGGCATCAGTCACTAGGGAGTTATGACGATGAAAAGGAAAAATTTCCGGCTGCCTGACGCCCTGATCTTCGCCGTCCTGCTTGGACTGCTGGTCGCGGCCCCGGCCCTGGCCCTCGACGAGGAGGCCGGCCTGGACAAGGACGCCGGTTCGGTTTCTCCGTCCCAGATCTCGCGGGACAGGATCAATGCGATCCGGGCCAACGAGTTTTTCTACCAGTCCTACGGCAAGGCTGATCCTTTCGGAGTCCTGGTCGCCGGTGACTTCGAGAAGAGCACGGCCAGCGAACTGGTGGACATGAACAGCGCCCGCCTGGTGGGTGTGATGTGGGGGCAGGACGACAGGTTCGCCCTGGTGGAAGATGGAGAAGGTTTCGGTTACATCCTGCGTGTGGGCGATCGCGTCCGACACGGCCGCGTCGTCAGCATCCGCAAGAATTCTCTTACCGCGCGGGTCACCCTGTACGGGATCACCAACAAGGTGGTTCTCAAGCTGGAAAAAACGGAGGGTTAAGCAATGTTCGGAAGGATCCGCTTCACTCATATCTCAGTTGTGGTCGCCCTCCTGTTGGTCGGTGTGATTCCCGCCCTGGCCCAGGACGGAGACACGGTCTCCACGGCCGCCGCTGCTGCTGTCGATCCCGATGAGGAGTACAAGACAGTACCCATCTCCCTGGACGTTCAGGAAGCTGAAATCGGTACGGTGCTCCGTTCCCTGGCCGGGTTTTCCGGGACCAACATCGTGGCATCACCCCGGGTCGAGGGAAAGGTCACCGTCAAGCTGGAAAACGTGCCCTGGGAAGAGGCGCTCGCCGTCATCCTGAAGGCCCACAGCTTCGGTTACGTCGAGGAGCAGGGCATTTACCGGATCGACACCGCCGAAGAGCTCCGCAAGGAGCAACTGGACATCGAACGGGTGCGCAAGCAGGTCGAGGACCTGGCGGAACTGCATCTCGGCATGGTGAACCTCCATTACGCCAATGCTGAAGAGACCAAGGACGCCCTTGAGCAGATGTTGACCGAGCGCGGCAACATCGACGTCGATGTGCGCACCAACAGTATCATCATCAACGACGTCGCCGAGAGGGTGGCCCTCATCAGCGAGATGGCTATGGATCTGGATACCAAGACGCCGCAGGTGGAGATCAACGCCCGCCTGATCGACATGGACTCCAAGGCCACGCGCGAACTGGGCATCAACTGGACGGTCAACAACTTCATGAGCCCGGGCAACAACGTGAACGGGAGCCTGGCGATCACCAACCCGATGCAGAACGCCGCGGGCGACCTGCGGGTCGGCACGGTGCAGAACTGGGGCGAGGTGATGATGCAGGTTCAGGCCCTCGAGGTCGCGAACAAGGCGCATCTGATCAGCAACCCGATCATCACCACCACGGACAACCGCGAGGCGAGCATCCTGGTGGGTCAGAAGATCCCCCTGATCGTCTCGGACGAGGCCGGCAACGCGATCACGCAGCTGACCACCGTGGGCATCATGCTGCAGGTCACGCCGCATATCAACAAGGACGACCAGATCACCCTGGACATCCACCAGGAAGTCAGCGATCTGTCCAGTCAGGCCACAGTACAGGGCGGCGTCATCATCAATACCAGCGAGGCCGACACCCGGGTCCTGGTCGAGAACGGTGAAACCGCCATCATCGCGGGCCTGATCCGCCAGATCGACGGCAAGCTTGACAGCGGCATCCCCCTGCTGATGGACATTCCCCTGCTCGGGGCCCTGTTCAAGCATTCGACCAACACCAAGGTGAGCCGTGAGCTGGTCATCTTCGTGACGCCGACCATCGTCAACAACGAGTACATGCAGCGGGAACGGATTGTCCAGGAGTCCCAGATCATCTACTCACCCGACAACGTTTCGAACGTCAAGTTGAATTAGACAACTGGCTGAAACCACCGGATCTTCGCATCCATGCCCCCCGGGGATTGTTCCCCGGGGGGCATTGTATTAGGATGGGGGCATGTGGACCTCATTCATCGGCTTCATGGCCAGCGGAAAATCGACCCTGACGC
>CBDURF010000236.1:0-3851 GCA_965369705.1 uncultured bacterium | reverse complement strand
CTCTATCCCGATCCCCAGCCCCTTAGTTCCATTTATACCCGAAGCCCAGAGCCAAGGTCTGTTTGAACTGCCCGGACTTTCGGATGGCCTGATGCACAGCGGTCTCGTTGACGAGGTTGTTGCTCTCGTCCACCACCGGCCCGACCGAGTTGTCGTACTTGTCGTAGACCCAGCGCAGGTACAGCTTCACCGAAATCACCTTGGTGATGTTCGCGGTGAAAGTGTTTTCAAAGTCCACGTCGACGGTGGTGGTGTAGCCGGCCAGGTCATCGGGCAATGGATCCACGGTGATGAACCCGTCCTCGAAAGTGCTCTTACCCGAATAGACGAAGGGCAGGATGAAGGAAAGCTTCGACTCCCAGTCCACCCGGCCGTCCAGGGCCCCCACGCGGTATTCGGTGATCCATTCCGCGGCCGCCTCGTTCGTGCCCTCCCGTTGGATCTCGTCCGAAGGTGACGGATCGACGTAATACTGGCGGCTGTTCTGGATCAGGGCCAGGCCGACCCTGGTCATGAACTGGCGTTTTTCCTCATTGATGAAGGTGCGGGAAATACCCACGGCTTCCTTGAAGGTCAAAGGGTTGAAGGTCAGCGCTCTCTGTTCGATATCACTCAGATCCTCGAACATCGAATTGAAGTTGAAGGAAACGTAAGGGTCCCAGTGCTGGCCGATGGTCCACCTGAACATCGATTCGAAGTCGATGATATCGTCCGTCTTGTCGGGTCTTTTCCAGTACAAGTCCCCGTTCAGGTCCCGATCCTGGCTGTGGGTCTGGCCGTACGCCAGTTTCAGGATGTTCCGCCAATTGGTGCGCTCGGAAAACTGCTTTTCCAGCCTCGCGTTGAATTGGCCGTTCCAAACGGCGGAACCCTTGTCCCCGCCGTTCCAGTTGTTGGTGTAGGAACTCTGCAGGATGTTCAGACTAATGTCGATTTCCTTCTGCCAGAACCCGATCTTGGATTCCGCTTCGGCATCGTCCTGAGCCGCGACCGATCCCGCCAAACCCATCAACAGAATCAGGACCAGCCACCCGGCCGCCCATCGCTTCACATCAACCATTGGCTTTCTCCTCCTGGGTTCGCGGCAACTTAAGCGTCCGTCTTTTGCAGGTGTACGACCGTCTGCGGGAAGGGAATATCGATGCCGTTGGCGTCGAAGGCTTCTTTAACAGCCTTGTGCATGTCCAGGTAGACACCCCAGTAATCCGCGGATTTGACCCAAGGCCGGAAGATGATGTTCACACTCGAATCGGCCAGTTCGCTCACCGCGATGGTTGTTTCGGGATCGTCCAAGACCCGACTGTCGTTCTTGGCCAGGTCGGCCAGGATCTGCATGGCCTTGTTGTGGTCCGACCCATAGCCGATGCCCATGACCATGTCCACCCGGCGCGTGTCGTAGCCGTTGAAATTCTTGATGATGTCCCCGAAGAGGGCCCCGTTGGGCACGGTGATCTTGACGTTGTCGGGCGTGCACATGGTCGTGCTGAAGATGGCGATCTCGACCACCTTGCCCTTGACCCCCGCTGCCTCGATGACGTCCCCGGCCTTGAACGGCCGGAACAGCAGGAGCATCACACCCGAGGAAAAATTGCCCAGCGTGCCCTGCATGGCCATGCCGACCGCGAAGCTGGCGGCACCGAGGATCGCCACGAAACTGGCGGTCTGCACGCCGAACCGGCCGACAACCGCGATGAGCGTAAAGGCCATGATCGCGAAGTAGACCAAGCTGCCGATGAAGCCCGTCAGACTGGCATCCACGTCCTGTTTGATCATGACCTTCTTGACGCCGTTGCGAATGGCGCCCGCGATGAACCGACCTATGATCAGGATGACGATGGCGCCCAGGATCTTCATCCCCATGTCGGGGCCGTTGTCCTTCAGGTAATCAAGCAGGTTCATCCACATGGTGGGATCGGTCACGGATTCGACTGTCGTGGCGGTTTGCTGGCCGGCATCGGCCTGACCCAGGAATGTCAGCATTGGATTCTCCCTGGAAAAAAGTGGGCGAAACTGGAGTCTCGGTTCCATGCCAGGCGCTGCAGGAAACTCTCTGCTCCGGATTGATCGTGAGTGGAGAATACTAGCAGGATGACTTTACCAGTCAAATTATATCTTGATTGATGACAACAAATTCCAACCAAATCACGAAGATTGCCCTATCTACGGATTTCCGGCGATAACCACGTCGATACGCCGATTCATGGCCCGCCCTTCGGAAGTGCTGTTCAGGGCGATGGGCCTGTCCGGTCCGAACCCTTCGGTGGCGAGGCTCCCCTCATCGCGGCCAAGCTTCCGCTCCATCAACCGGGCGACCGTCTCCGCGCGCCGCCGTGACAATCTCAGGTTGGCGTCGTGGCTTCCCGTGTCGTCGGTATGGCCTTCCACGCGAACCTCCGCGGCTGGAAACAGTTGGATTGCGGCGACGATCTTGTCCACCAGGCCGTCCTGCCCGGCTTTCAGGGCGGCGCTGCCCACGCCGAAGGAAATTCCGTAGACCTGCATGACCACCTCGCCCCCGGGGGTGAGCAGGATCTCCCCCTCCTCGGCCGTGAACGACGAGCGGATCGCGCCGATGGCGGCATCGCGCTCCTGTTTCTTGGTGAGCACGGATTCGGCGGCGGAGCGGTCAGCCTCGGCGACCCCCACGCGCAATTCGGTTTCCCATAGCTGGCGGCGCAGCGAACTGGTCTCCACCTGCAGGGCGGTGATCAACGATTCCTGGGCGGCGGCCCGACCGCCCACCGATTCGTTGAACCGGCGGTTGGTCACCGTCAGGGAATCGACCAGGATCTGCCGCTGCAGATTCCCTGCATTCAGCTTGTTGATCAGGTCCCGCGCCAGGTCCGTCCCGCTCAACACGGGATCCATCCGGATCCCGTACAGGGTCCCGATTTCCGCCAAGGCCTGGTCGAAGCGGGCCAAAATGGCCTCCATGCCGCTTTTCTGGCTGCGCATTTTCTCGATGAACGCCGCGGCGTTGACCAGACGTCGGGCCTCCAACTCCAGGGCGGTCCATTGCTCTTCAGTGGCCCCGTTCTTTTCTGCCTCGTCGAGGCGGGAATCCAGGTTCCACCAGGTATGGGGAAGCTGTCCCTTGGCGCCCAGCTTCTTGGCTTGCCTCATCAATTCGCGGATGGCCGGCGCGGATCCGTTTTCGGCCTCCTGGGCAAGGGCGGATCCGTAACCATACCCACCCGAAAGGTCGGCCGGGGAAAAAATGGCCAAGGCCAGCAAACACGATACGGCCAGGAACAGGACTTTCATCTGCAGCTTCAAGATCATTCCTCCAGCTGTCTTCGGAAATCGAACGAGGGATCCGGGAAGCCGTCCCCCGCGGCGGCCTCGTTTCTTTTCCTTTGGACGACCTCAAGGGACGCCTCCACCACTTCCCCATCAAAGATCCGGGTCATGCAATTGTAAAGGATGCATTTGTCCTCCAGGCAGATCCGCCGGGCCGGGCAGGCCACTTGAGGGACGAGGGCCCGGCTCAGCGACCCGCGCGGTCCCCAGCGTTCCGGACTCATGGTGACGACGGGCGGGAACAGGCCGACGGTCGCACAACCCACCGCCGCGGCCATATGCAACGGACCGGTCGAAGGACCGATGAAAAGGTCGCCGGCGGCCAGGATTCCCATGAACTCCCGCAGCGAGAACCTGTCCAACAGAAGATCGATTCCCCGGTCGAGATGGCGGGTCACCGCCGCGACCGTGGCGCTGTCCGCGGAGGAACCCGTGATGAACACGCGCCAGCCCGGCCGACGGGCCAGGGTGTTGGCAACCCCGGCGAAGCGCGACGGTTCCCAATCCAGGGCCGAGCCGCCGGAACCGGGATGGATGAAGACCAGGGTGTC
>CBDURF010000235.1:0-3998 GCA_965369705.1 uncultured bacterium | reverse complement strand
GGGCGGCCGGCCGGCCGCCCCTTTTTCATATCTGATACCGGGTTATTCGATTCCGGGACCGAAGCTGCCGTGCCTGACCCAGGTGCGGCCGTCGTCGTGGCATTCGTCGCACGAGGCCTTTCTCCCCACGCCACCCACGTGGCAGTCGGTGCAGTCGGAATCCGCGTGGACCTCGTCGAGCACCACCCCGGTGACGCCGTGGTTGAAGTGCTTTTCGTCCCAGCCGTCGAAGTGACAGGTCTCGCAGCGGGGATCGTTGGCGGTGTATTTGCCGCGCGTGTGATGGCAGTCGTTGCACTGCAGGACCTTGTGGTAGGGCTGCAGCTCCCAGCCGACCTCGGTATGGTCGAACAGGTCGCTGGATCTTCGGCCGTGGCACTGTTCGCAGCCCTTCTCTTCTTCGTGGCACTGGTAGCAGGTTTCGTGAAGATCGACTTCGCTGATCAACCCCAGGGGATGGGATTCGATGCCGTGGACGTGGCAACTGGCGCAGGTCTCATCCGCATGACAGACGCTGCAGTCCCGGTCGTAGAGTTCCACGTGGTTGCTGTGATGGAACGGAACCTTGTCCCCGTCGGCGTAATCGGTCTCGAAAATGATCAGATCCTTGACCGCGAGAGGCGCTTTGTGGTCCGAGAAAGGCAATTTCGCCATCTCGGCGTCGGTCATTCCGCCCTCCTTCTTGCGGTGGCAGAACTCGCAATGGGTTTCCGTATCCCACTCCGTATGACAACCCAGGCACTGGCGATGGTAGGCGGCCTTCAGCCCCGGCTGGATCTTGCTGTGCAGACTTTCGGGCACATGGCACTCCTTGCAGGCCGGATGTCCGGCCGAAGGGGGCATGAAGTGGTGGCATTCCACGCAGCCGTTGCTCATCTCGCTCATCTGGGCATGTTTTTCATGATTGAAATAGACCGGGTCGTAGACCTTCTCCATTTCATCCATGACCATGATCTTCTGGCCCGGCAGGCCGCCCTGGCCGGCCGCACCCTGGGACCTCTGGCAGAAATCCTTGCTGAGGCACAAATCATCCCCGGTCGGAAATTCACAGGTGTGGCAAAGGGAACAGACCGTGTTTCCGCTGGTGTTGGGAATATAGCCCTGATAGGCCCCTGCCGGCGATCCGCAGGCCAGCAGACCGGCCCCGATCATCAGACCGAGGACCCACGGGGTCGACGATTTGGCAAGTTCCAGGTTGCTGGGAATCCGCATGACTAATCCTTTCGGGCCGGCTTTTTGCCGCCTTTTTTGGGAGTATTCAGGTTTTTGGTAAAAACCACGAACAAGATGAAGTAGAGAAGGACCACCATGTATTCGAGGCCTTTGGTGGCGAAGATATCGACGAACGTGTACTCAGCCATGATGGCACCTTTCCGCGGGAGCGGTCCTGCACTTCAGGCCGCTCCGCTCCAATTCCTAATGATCCATATCCCGCGCCCAGGCGGGCGGATCACCCAGCACCGGCATCCGGTTGACGATCCAGCGCAAAGCCCAGATCTCCATGCAGATGATGGTCGCGGTGACCCAGATTTCCGCCCAGTGGGGAATGTAGGGGTCTTCCGCGAACCAGTTGAAGGCGATGACCGAGATGTTGAGCCGGTTCAGGATGATGCCGGTCAGGGTCAAAGCGGCGGCCACCTTGACCAGCTTGACGTTCTCCTCCTTGACGGCCCGGTAGAACAGATTCAGCGGCAACAGCACGAAGCCGATGATTTCGACCAGGAACCAGGCGCCCCAACCGGTCAGCAGCATGTCCCACTGCTGGCCGTGGATCACCACCAGCACCTTGAGGAAGAAATAGACGAACATGGCCCCGGCGCAGATCTTGCCCAGCCCGATCGTGATATCGTTGTGGCGGTGATGCAGGTCCTTGCTCAACCGCGACGCGAAGACCTTGTGACTGATGGAGCCTTCGAGGATCACCATCGACAGGCCGGCGAAGACGCTGGACACCAGGAAAAGAACCGGAATGAATTCCGTGTACCACAGGGGATGGATCTTGCTTTCGGCCATCAGGAACAAGGCGCCCAGCCCCGACTGGTGCAGGGTCGACAAGGTGATGCCGAAGATCACCGAAGCGATGGTCAAGCCGCCGACGATCTTCCGCAGTCTTTTCATGCCCAGCCATTCGGCAATCGCCGGAGAAAACTCGATGAACTCCGCCGCCATGTAGAGCATGAAGTGCCAGGCCACCAGGAACAGCACCGAGCTGACCCCGAAGTTGTTGCCGATGATCGGGTTGATGATGTTCCAGGGCCGCCCCAGGTCGAGCATCAGGGCGCCGGCGTAGAACAGGTAGGCCAGAAATCCGTTCAGGACCACCGACCTGACGATGGCGTGATAGCGCTTCCGGCCCAGGATGTAGACGATGAAGGTCATGACGTAGGCCCCGCCCGCCATGGCGACGCCCGCGACCACATCGAACCCGATCCAAATACCCCAGGGAGTTTCCTGGTCCAGGTTGGTAATTGAGCCTATACCGTAGATAAAACGAATCACGATCAGGACCAGCCCCACCGCCACGATGATCGTCGAAATCACGTTGAAGGGCGTGATCAACTTGCCCTTGGGTTTCATTTCGCTGAGCAGGAAGCGCAGGAAATCCCCGATGCTGCCGATCTGGGGAGATTTGGGTTCCGGGGATTCACTCTCTATCGGCACTATCTGCGGAGAGCTGGAAGCCTGGAATTCACTCATGATTCATCTCCAGGGTTATAGATTTCCGCGATCTGTGCTTCTTCATCTTCCGTCTTCATGTAGCGCATTCCGTTCAGGAAAGCCGGCCACAGCAGGAACACGACCGGAACGGCGTAGAGGAAGTTCTGGGTCAGCGCGGGGACCGGTTCGTGGCTCAGGTCATCCCGGAACCCGATCTGATCGAAAGGCACCGCCGACAGGTAGAGCCAGCCGGTGCCGCCCACCTCGTCCTGGCCGTAGATGTGGTCCACGTACTGGTCGGGGTAGTCGGCCACCCGGTTCTGGGCGATCCGCACCATTTCCCGTCGAGAACCGAACTGGAGGGCGTCCACGGGGCAGGATTCGACGCAGGCCGGAATGCCGCCGTCTTCCAGACGCTCATAGCATAAAATGCACTTCTGGATCTTGGGATTCGCGCTGTGGTATTCGAACTTGGGCACGACGAAGGGACACGACACCATACAGAAGCGGCAGCCCATGCATTTGGACGCCCGCCAGATGACCGGCCCGTTCTCCGTCTTGTACATGGCCTGGGTCAGGCAGGCGGTCGAACAAGCGGCCTGGTTGCAGTGCATGCACTGCTTCTTCACGAAAATCCTTCCGGTTTCGGTGTCGAAACGGTTGACCACGGTCCATTGGTCCGGAGTCATATCCCGCACTTCCTCGAAGACGGTCTTGTCCTTGTTGTCCGGGATGGGCAGGCCGTTCTCCGTGGCGCAGGCCACCTCGCAGTTGCGGCAGCCGATGCAGCGCGTCGTATCGACCAGGACCGATACGAATTCCTTCTTGTCCTGAGCGGCCTCCGCGTCCGTTGCCGCGGCCATTCCCACGGCCGATGCTCCGGCGATGCACAGGTTCTTGAGGAAATCCCTTCTTTCCATGAGACGCCTCTCTAGTCGTCGACGATGATTTCGTCGGGTTTGATTTCCAGGGCGATTTCGCCGCGCTTCTTCATGCCGTCGATCAATACCGTCCGGATGAGGGAACAGGCTTCCACGATCCGCTGATCGGCCGGACGGTAGAAGACCTTGTGCCCATCCTTGCGGGCCAATACGAGATGCTTGTCTTTAAGCGCGCTCAGATGGCGGCTGACGGTGGAAAGGGGAGCGCCGAGGACTTCGGCGAGTTCACCCACGCTGAGTTCCCTTTTGTCCAGGCAGGCCAGGATCGCCAACCGTTGGGGATTGGCCAGAACGCGGCAATAGGTCGCGTGGAGTTCAAAGATTTCAAGGTTCCGAACTTTCATGAATACGAAAGGATGAAACTCCGCCCCTCCCGTCAATAAAAAAACAGAATTGCTT
>CBDURF010000234.1:0-4015 GCA_965369705.1 uncultured bacterium | reverse complement strand
CCTTTCCCGTCCCACCCGCCGAGCCAAAATCGAATAGGACGGGGATACGAAAAAATTGGGTCCCACCTAACAGCTCGGCCATTGTGGGCCGAGCGCTCGTGTATCTGGCTAGGAGGATTGGAGATAATCGGTCGTACGTGACCACCTGTCGGGGTTGTGACCTTCTTTTGAAAACAGTATCCAAAACCCTTTGTAAATAAAGAAGTTGCGGACAAATGAAATCTTGCTTTGCTTGTTTTGGGAGAATTCTCGGACAAACACAAGGAGGGAATGTCGGCCTCAAGCAGGAGCTGTGCTTGTGGCCGTTTTTATTTTTTTTCATGCCCCGAAAACGTTGGATGTTTCGAACGAAGAGAATGACGTAGGTGAAGTGATGGCGTTGCCGTAACCGAAACAGGGCACGGCGCGGACGGAATATTTGGTAGGGGCATGTACAATCAGGGATTTTCGCTGAAGGAAGAGAAGCTGATCCGGCCTTCGGCAATCAGAGAAAGTGCCTATTGATTATTGGGCTTACGAGTCCGGAAGTCGGCGGTAACGCCCAGTCAATGGAACCACTGTTCCCCCAGGCCATGCATGGTCTGACAGGCGAGCCATTCAGGCGTACGAGGAGGCGTTGGTGATGAATAATCCGAGAATGATTGCCCCGTTTTTTCTCTTCATGTTCGTGCTGGCAGGTGTGTGCGCAGCCGAGAACCGCGACGACTACCAGGCTCTGGACCGCACCCATGCGGGTTACCGGAGTACTCTGACAGGGGGGGTGGTGGGCGTTTCCGCAGCCAAGGTCGACTCGGTCGATATCCTGGGCGGGTCACTCGATGGCGGGGATTTCCAAGATGCCCTGGGCAACCCGGACGAGGAAGGCTGGACCCACGTGGATCTGACGGTTGAGGATCCCTCGCAGTGGCATATCAGTGACTTCAACGCGGCCAATCTGGACCTGTCCCAACCGGGAAACCAGGCCTGGTGGTGCGGTCGCAGCTACTTCCAAAGCTGCGGGACCTCCAATTACGAGGGCTACGGGAATGACTGGAACGAGAACCTGACCTGGGCCCAACCGGTTTTCGATCCCTTGAATCCGACCAATGTGGACATCATGGCAACCATCAACGTCGATACTGAACCAGGGGCGGACCAATTGCAACTCCAGCACTGGGATGAAAACCAAGGCCAGTGGGTCTCCATCGCCGATTTCGAGGGTCAGTTATCCGCCTACAGCGTGCACGAGTGGGTCACCATCATGCCGAACCAGCTTACCGGACCGTCACTGGATGAGCTCCACTTGCGCTGGAATTTCAAATCTGATCACACCGGATCGGACGAGGATTGTCTGTATCCCACCATGGGCGGAGCCCAGATCGACAGGATTCATGTCCTATTCGAATCGATTGAAGTCACCTATGACGACTGTGACAACACGCCCGATAACTGGACCCCTGAGGACCCGGTCGGAGTGGGGGATTTCGCACAGGTGGTGGGTATGCTGGAGGACCTGGACTATTTGAGATCCAACTACACCCCGCAATTCGTCTTCGTGGACGACGGAACGGTCGTCCCCGGCACCGGCGGTACCTTCTGCCTCTCCTATTGCTATTACCCGGGGGGTTATGTGGTCAATTCCGATGGCGGTCTGGCGGGGCCGGAATTCGGCATCCACAATGAGATCCGCTCACCCATCGTGGAATGGCCCCTGGGCAATTTTGACGGTGGGCGTCTGGCCTTGGATCTCTACATGCACCTGCCAAATTTTTCCGGTAACCCGGACATCTACTTCTACTGGCGGGTTCGTTCCACCGATGGCGATCCTTGGACGATTGTCGACGCCGTCTGGCGGACCGACGGCATGCTCTACTACGGGTCCAACCCGCATTACATGCGCTTCGAACAGGACCTTACTCCTTACCTGGTGCCCGGTAGGACCGCCATCCAGATCGCCCTGGGGGTTTATGAAAAGGATGTTGACCGGGGTGTTGACGCCTCACCCGCACCTTACATCGACAATGTCCGGTTGACGGCCTTCGAATTTGCCGGGCCGGCCATTGTGGCCCGGGAGGGGCATCTGGCCCAGGACAACTTCCCTGATATTGGCCTGGTGGATTACCTTGACCTGGGCGCCAACAGCGTCCGCTTCGATATGGCCAGAAATATTTCGCCTCCGGACCATGTACGCAACGACCCGGGCGACTCGATTGTGTGCATGGTCTCCGCGGTAACTCCAGGTTCGGCCCTGATTCATCCACCCTTGATGTACTACAAGCTGAATCCGAATCCTCTATTCGATCCCTACCGCATCAGCGGATTTCCCAACGAGGGCGCGGTGATGGGGGACAGTTGCGTCACGGGCACTGGAGTCGTCCTGGAGGACCGTTTCTACTTCGATCTGCCGGACCAGGACTTCCTGTTTCCAGGTGATGTGCTCCATTACTACATCGAGGCCACCGATGTCATGAGTCTCTCCACAGCCATCCTTCCGGCGGACACTACCGGTTACGGGGACTTCTCCTTCGAATCCCAGTATCCGGTGGCCTTCGAGATGCGGGCTTTGCCCACGGTGAACACCTCGACCCCCGGGGATCATCCACCCATCCTGGTGATCAACGATAATCCGGGCCGGGGAGTGGATAACGAGTGGGACTTCGCCTTGGCGGGTTACGGATACCTCGAGGGTCAGGATTTCGATCTCTACCGGGTGAAAGAATCTGCGTCCGGCCTGGGCAACGGGATCGGAGGTCGGGCCACCCCGCCTCATCTGGAGGACTACCAATCAATCCTCTATACGTGCGGGGATCTGGACCAGTACACCATCAGCAACGGTGATTTCGCCGAGGATCCGAGCGACGACGTTGGGACCCTGGACGCCTGGCTGCAGCTCGGAAACAAGAACCTGATGACCGCCGGCGACAACCTGGTCTGGGATCTGAATCAGTCGGGAGCCGCCACCGTGGCCTTCTCCGCCGGTTGGTTAGGGGTTAACCTGATCGCCAAGGACGCAAGCCCCTTCCTCGGGGGAAACTTCACACCGGAAGTGGACACCCTGGGAATCGGGCCGCCCGTCATATCCGACCCCGTCAACTGGGACCTGCTGGGTTCCGATCCGGTTGTCCATACCTTCGATGCCGTCGCGGCATTCTGTTCACCAGGCCAGTTCCTCAAATTCCCCGCCGAGGGACCGCCGTACAGCATGTCCGCAGGTACCTACCACCAGGAATCAATGTACTCCAACCAGATCATCTCCCTGCCCTACGGTCTGGCCTCCGTCCTGGAACCGCCCATCAACAAGTTCAATACAGACAACAGTCTTCGCGGCAGGCTGCTGCGGGAATTCCTGTACCTCTTCGGGCATTTTGTTGATCCCGGCTTGGCGAGAGGTATCCCGGATCTTGACCTGTCAACCGCCTGGACCATGACCGGTAACCCGGTCATGGTCCACACCAGGCCCAACGCGGGGGGATATGGCCTGGAGACGGCCATGGAATTCGGACAGGTCGAGATCAACGCCACGATCTTCGTGAACTTGCTGGATGAACTGGGTGTACCCATCGAGGCCTTCCCCAAGGAAGATGTCTGGCTGGAGTCCATAAGCGGGGACTTCGCCTTCTGTGTCGGGGGGACCATGGCGGACGACGACAGCGATCCAACCGGAACCACCACCTTCACCAAGCCCCTGTCGGGAGGGGGCCATTCGTTGGATTATGGTGCCGACGCCGCGGTGGTGATGGTCAACGGATACCCCCTGAACGGCATGCCCCTTGATATCTACTTCAACAGTCCGGATATCAACGGGGATCTGATGGTCGACATGGTGGATATGGCCGAATTTGCCTTTGACTATTATTTCCCCGACCCCGGTCCCTTGCGGTCGGACTTTTTCTGGGACGGGACCATCAACCTCTCGGATCTCATCCTGTTCGCCAATGGCTATGGCGAGGATTGCTGGACATCCGACCCGTTTGACCCCACGCCCCTGCCCTCGGTCAACCCGCTCCGGATTCCTCCAGACATATCGCGGCATCCG
>CBDURF010000233.1:0-4083 GCA_965369705.1 uncultured bacterium | reverse complement strand
AAACCCCGTTCCCTTCGCCGGCGAAGGTCTCATGGGCCAGGCCGGAATTGCCGCTTATCCGGTACGTGTTGTTGGCCACGCGGTGCAGCCCCTCCGGATTGGCGAATTGGGCGAGTCCGATCCGAGCCAGATCCTGGGTCGTGTCGTTGGAGAAAACCCCGATGATCACCCCGTTCCGATCGATGCTGAAATCCAGGAGATTGCCCGCGCCATATCCGTCCGCTATGGATTGCATGACACCGGTTCCCTCGAATTGCGTCAGTCCCGTCAGGGTGCCCACTTCCCCGAAATCCAGATTCAGGACCACGTTGGCCGCACCCTGGGTTTCGGTAGGCTGCGGCTGGAAGGTCAGGGCTCCCGAACCGTCGTCGAAGGTGTAACTGGTGAGAGAACCGTTGTCCGCGAACGCGACCCGACCCGAACCGCCGGAAAGAATGGTTTCTCCGCCTTCCATGCTGGCCGTCCAGATCCATTCGTTCTGACCGGGAATCTTTTCGAAAGAAAAGGCCACGGTGTGTTCGGCGCCGAGAGAGTCGTACACGGTGGTCGCCAGGGAAAACACCCGGGCGCCCGTGGCGGCCTGGGTCTGGGTGAAGTGGAAAGCCCCTTCCAGAACCGGATTGCTGATCCCCGTTTCCCTCACGGAGATTCCGCTGAGGGCGGCATCGGTCCCGACCTCGCCGGTCACGATGATCTGGCCCGTGTCAGTGAGCGTCACGGGATTGGAATTGATACCCAGCGTGTACTGGAGTTCCCGCATCAGGTCGCCGAAAGTGGTGGCCGAATTGACGGACATGGTGTGGTCGGTGACCGGGGTCCCCCCCACGGAACCGCCCAGCGTAAGGGAGGCCGCGGGATTGGCCAGATCGATATCGAGGGGACGCCCGTTCGAGTCGTAGAGGTTGGCCAGCAGATCCGACTCCACCGCATAGCTGCGCAATTCGTTGGTGCTCACGGTCTGGCCGGTCTGGATGGACGGTTCGAACAGGAAATTCGCATTGAAGGCCGACAAATTGCCCGTCGAGAGGGACAGCCCGGTCAGGTCCGTCCCGGTGTTGTTTTCAACCTGGAGGGCGCCGGAGGCGTCGATGGTGAAAGTCACGTCCCGCAGAGAAATGCTCATGGAGCGGTTCAGCCAGGAAACCAGGTCCTGGAAGGTGGAGTCGTCGGCCACGGTAAAGGTGCTGATTCCCAGGGGCAAGCCGCCCGCCGTCCCGTTCAGCTGTATGACGTCGCCGACTGACAGGCCCAGCGGACCCCGACCCATTCCGCTCATGTCGACCAATCGGTCGGCGGCGTTCGCCGCGGCCAGGAAGGTCTGGCTCTGGGTGATTGTTCCGGTGGCGTCGCTGCTCGAGTCCAGGTTGCCCATGAGTTGGACCTCGGTGGAAGCACTGGCGGGCATCACCAGGCCCGGATCAATGAAGATGTCGGTCAACGGGCCGGTCCCGATATTGCCCAGGGAATCGGCCATCACACCCTGCACGCGCCAGCCGGTGGTGGGATTCACGAGAATGCTCTGGCTGTCCAGCCCGAAAACACCGGCCCGGCTGTAGACCTGGCTCGTCCCGTCCTGGAGTATGAAGAAGCCCCGGCCCTGGATCGCCAGGTCGGTCTTCTTGCCGGTGGTTTGGAAGTTGCCCTGGTTGAAGATGGTGTCGATGCTGCCGACGCGGGTGCCGAGACCGATCTGCTGGGGGTTGGTTCCCCCCAGGCCACCGCTCACCGGCCGGGTGGCCCCTCTGATGGTCTGGGTGAGCATTTCGTTGAAGGTCACGCGACCCGCCTTGAAACCCACGGTGCTGCTGTTGGCGATATTGTTGCCGATGACGTCGAGATTAGTGATCTGGGCCGACATTCCCGATACGCCGGCGTAAAGAGACCTGAACATGGGATCCTCCCGCTTGATGGGGCGCGCCTTCCTGGCGGCCCGATTAACTCACCTTGTAGATGTCGGAGACGAAGTATTCCACGCCGCCGATGATGACCACCGCCATATTGTTGTCGTAGCGTAATCCTTCGACCGGACCCGTCATGAGGGTGGTGAAGGCCACATCTTCGCTGCCGTCGTCGAGCGAAATGGAAATCGAATAGGTCCCGTCGCCGGCCGGTTCGCCGTCTTCCAGGTAACCGTCCCAGGTCACGTCGTTGAGGCCTCGTTCAATGGACTCCCGGTAGGTCGCCACCACATGGCCGGTGTCGTCGGTGACTTCGATGACCACCGTGCCGGAGGCATTCGCCGCCAGCATGCTTTCCGAGGGGACGCCCCCGGTCATCCAGATCTTGTTTCCCTCGACGGTGACGTTCTTGCCGACCAGGCCGAGCATGGCCGTGTTGTTGATGGCCTGTCCCACCAGCAGGTTCTCCTCCAGCTTCGCGTTCATGGACCTCATTTCGTCCAGCATGGTGAACTGGGTGATCTGCGAGGTGAACTCCGCGTTGTCCATGGGGCTCATGGGGTCCTGGTTCTTGATCTGGGCGACCAGGAGTTTCATGAAATCCATCTTGTCGACCGCCGTGTAGTCCCTCGCGGGTTGCCCGATCACGGGCCCATATCCATCGGTGATTCCTGTGATCGCCATGATCTATCCTCCCTGCGCCCGATCATCGGGCTCGGTTTCCACTTCGGTGGTGTTATGGCCCTCCCGGCCAGCGCCGGTTCCCCGGTCCTCCCTGGTCTCTCCCTGCGGGTCCCGGTCCGGAGAATGCCTGGCATCCTCACCGGTTGATTCCTGGTCGAGGTCCTCGCTGCCCTTCAGTTCCACCCGCACTTCGACCTGGTGGAACCGTCCGGTCCGTTTCTGGATCGCCTCGGTCAGTTCCTTGAGGTTTTCCCGCAGGGCGTCCGCCGACTCCTGATTGGCGGCCAGCAGACGGACCGAAAGATGGTTCGCCCTCGCCTCCAGCCGGACGTCGACCCGTCCCAGGTGATCGGGCTCCATTTTGAAGGTGAGGGTCTGAAGCCCGTTTCGATCCGAAAAGTTCGCGGCGATATCCGTGGCCAGCCGGGACCGGATTTCCACGGAAATCCCGCCGAATCCGGAGATATCCGGGATCGCCCCGCTCCCCAAACCCGTCGGTTGGATGATTTGAACCAAGCCGGCCAGCCCGCCCCAGGGCTCGACTGCGCCTGCCCAAGCTGCGTCGCCGTCCGACCATGTGAACGGACCATTTTCGGAAACCTGTTCGCTGGTCCCGTCACCCGACGCCTGGTCAGGATTGCCTTTGATGTCGGGCCTGGCGGTGGCCGAGTCATCCGCCTTCTGGTTCGAATCGATCCGCCCCTCTCGCTGGTCAACCCGGGCGGGCGTTCGTTCGGTTCCGGACTGGCCTTCAGGGGATTCAGCGAGCTTGCCGGCCAGAAGCCGAGAAAACTGGGAACCGCCTTCCTTTTCCGCCGACAAAGGAATTCTCCCTGCCAAAAAGTCTGGCTCGCTTGTCACCGCGGACCGGGGCCGAAGGTCCCCACCTGGCTCGCCTCCCGTGGTATTCAAGAGCAGGTTCATCAACTGGCCCCCCCCAGACTCAATTCCGTACTGATCCTCGCGGCCAACCCGGTATCCATGTTGGCCAGGATTCTGGCTGCCTCCCGTTCCTTCATGCGCGTCATGATGTCCAGGATGATATCCATGTCCAGGGCGCTGAGAATCGGAGCCGCCTGCGCGGGCTTCATGTTTTCGTACATCTTGGCCAGACGGGCGGCGGAACGCTCACGTTCCTCACCCAGGACACGCTGTTTTGCTTCGATCTCCCGGATAATGATCGAAAGCTCCCGGCGACCTTCTTCCAGGACCTGCTCCTGGACCGCCACGGCTTGCCGCATGGTCACGAGCTCCTCCTTTTCCCCCCGAATCATGGCCCGCTCGGCGTCCAGGCCCTTCATGATCAGCTCGACGTCGAGATTCAAAGCCGGAACCTCGGTCTGCTGGCTGCCGTGGGAATTTCCCCCCAACTGGCTGCTCAGTATGGCCAGTCCCCCGAAAATGAGGAAAAAGGTAACCACCGATATGATCAGGACGCTTTTCATGTTAAATACCCTTTGATTCGAACCGCCGGGATTATCTTCACCCCGGCATTGGTTTT
>CBDURF010000232.1:0-4132 GCA_965369705.1 uncultured bacterium | reverse complement strand
GGGTATGAATCGATCGCCACGATTGTTTGTGTTGGCCCTGGTGTTTGTCGCGGCCGTCATCACTTGGGGGGGCGGTAATGCTCTGGCCCAGGGTAATCCGGTCGCCTGGAACAGTACGGCTGTCCTGACGCCCTCGCCGCCGCCAGGCGTTTCCATGTGCCAGGTTCCTGACGGAACGGGAACACCCTTCACAAACTGTTACGAGTTCGGGGGAAGGCAAATCAGCGCAATGATTACTGTTACCTTGAATCCTGCGGTGGGTCCGCCGGTCGCCGGCGTGCCCGCCAGCAACATCCGGCTCGAGGAAGCGGGCTCGCCGCTGGTTTGGTGTCGCACTGCCTTGTATCCGCCGCCCTTCCATGCACCCAACTTTGCCGACGGGCCGACCAACGCTGCGGGGCAGACGACGTTCACCATGTCCTACCACGGCGGCCATTGGGTCCTGGGACCGACCTATGTCTGGTTGCTTGAGGCCGACGGCCTCTGGTATCGAATCCCCACGCCAGTCAATGTGTCATACAACAGTCCCGATATTAACGGAATTTTCGATCCTAAAGGAAATCTGATCGTCAATCTTGTGGATCTCAGATTATTCGCAGGAGATTACTTCGCGCCTACGTACACTTACCGGTCGGATTTCAACTTCGACGGGTTCATCAACCTGCCGGACCTTGCAATATTCGCACAAGCCTTTGGAAGAAGTTGTTTTTGAGTTTGAGCGATTGTGATTCTTTTGAGGATTCCGTCCCTGCGGACGGAGCAAAAAGGGGGAAATAGGTATGAATCGATCGCCACGATTGTTTGTGTTGGCCCTGGCGTTTGCCGCTGCCGTCATCATCTCGGGGGCCGGTAATGCTCTGGCCCAGATCCCGGATCCCAAGACCAGTACGGCCGTCCTGACGACTGCGGGCCTGAATGACATTTCCATGTTCTTGCTTCCCGACGGATCGGGAACACCCTTCACCGCCTGTTACGAACGGGGCGGGAGGATCATTTCCGCGGTGATCACCGTCACCGTGAACGATGCGGCGGGCCAGCCGGTCGCCGGCGTGCCCGCCACCGACATCCGGCTCGAGCATTCGCGCTCGCCGCTGGTCTGGTGTGCCGACGCCTTCTATCCACCGCCCTTACATGCGCCCAACCTGGCTGACGGGCCGACCAACATGTTGGGGCAGACGACTTTCACCATGTCCTACCACGGCGGCTGTTGGGTCCTGAGTCCAACCTATGTCTGTCTGCTAGGGACCGGCGGCTGGGCTCGGATTCCCACGCCCGTCAACGTGTCCTACAACAGTACCGACCTGAATTGTGATCTGGTCGTCAATCTTGCTGACGTCGCAGCGTTCGTAACTCTTTATTTTGCAGGGGGATATTTTTACGAGATCGATTACAATTACGACCTGAGAAACAACCTGATTGATGTGACCTTCCTCGCGCAGACCTATGGAAAAACTTGTCCCTGAGTTGAGAGGTTGCAATACCACCGGGGATTCCGTCCCTGCGGACGGAGCAAAAATGGGGGAGAAAAGTATGAATCGATCGCCACGACTACTTGTGATGGCCTTGGCGTTTGCCGCTGCCGCCATCATTTCGGGGGCCGGCAATGTTCTGGCCCAGGGTTCCCCGGTCGCCCAGAACAGTACGGCCGTTCTGACGACTACGGGCCTGAACGACGTTTCCATGTTCTTGGTTCCCAACGGATCGGGAACACCCTTCACCGCCTGTTACGAACGGGGCGGGAGGATCATCTCCGCGATGATCACCGTCACCTTGAACAATGCGTTGGGTCTGCCGGCCACCGGCGTGCCCGCCACCGACATCCGGCTCGAGCATTGGAACTCACCGCTGGTCTGGTGTCCTCCCTTCATGTATCCGCCGCCCTTCCATGCACCCAACCTGGCCGATGGGCCGACCAACGCTGCGGGGCAGACGACGTTCACCATGTCCTACCACGGCGGCCATTGGGTCCGGAATGTGACCTATGTCTGGGTGCTGGAGAACACCGGCATCTGGAATCGGATTCCCACGCCCGTCAACGTATCCTACAACAGCACCGACCTGAACGCGGATCTGGTCGTCAATCTTATCGACGTCTCACTGTTCGTAGGATTTTACTTTGCGGGGGGTTATTTTTACGAGATTGATTACAATTACGACCTGAAAAATGATCTGATTGACGTGACCTTCCTTGCCCAGACAATTGGAGCTGCTTGTCCCTGAGCGGAGCGGTAGGTCGCCGCAGGAAATGAACGTCAGTCCGCGTCGCGCGCGCAGCGAAAGCCCACGTTGAAATCGCTCCAGCCGCCCGGCAGGGCGTTGCGGACGTGAACCATGTTGCAGCTCTTGCCCGAGTACCAGCCGCCGCCCTTGATCACCCGCCACCGGGTCTTTTCCGGGCCCTGGGGATTCTCCACGGGGCTGTGGGCGAAGTAGTCCTCCGCGTAGTAGTCGGCCACCCATTCCCGCACATTGCCCACCATGTCGTACAGGCCGTAGCCGTTGGGCTTGAAGGAGCCCACGGCCACCGGTCCGCCCAGTTTGGCGGACTTGGTGTTGGCGGCTTCGTCGTTCAAAACGTCGCCCGTGTCGTAACTCAGGCTTTCCAGGCCGCCGCGGGCGGCATACTCCCATTCCGCCTCCGTCGGCAGGCGCCGGTCCACCCATTCGGCGTACTTGCGGGCGTCGGACTGGCTGATCCCGATCACGGGATGGTCAGGATAGTCGAGGGAGCAGCGGAACCGGTCCAATCCCCAGAACACGGGCGGATCGTGATCGGTGGCCTCGCAATAGGCGTGGTACTGGGCGTTGGTCACCTCGTGCTTGTCGATGTAGAAAGCGGGAAGCTTCACCGGGTGGGGGGTCAGCTCCGCGCTGCTGTCGGCCCGGCCCATGATGAATTTCCCGGCGGGAATGAGGATCTCCTCGGTGGGTTCGACCTGCGGTGCGTCGGCGGCCAGACTCAAAGCACCGGCCAGCAACAGGGCGGTCGACAATACGATAACGACTACCTTCATGGTCATTCCTTCAGGGAGGGGCACGGGGACTCTACCGCCATGGTAAGATCACTCACCCCCGGTCGGCAACCACTTGTTGAACAGCCGCCGGCGCCTCCCTGATCCTGCTGCGACGACCTATTTCCTTTTGATGTTCCCCATACCGCTGACCTTGGTCTTCTGATGCTCGGGGTCGCCCCAGTAATGGATGCTGCCCACGCCGGAGACCCGGCCCTCGAAGCTCTCCGAGGCGTAGACCTTGGCCTCGGCGGCGCCAGATACCGTGACCTTGACGGACTTGGCCATCAGTTCGCGGGTGTCGATCTCGGCGGCGCCGGAAATATGGATTTCGAGATTGTCGACTTCGCCGTCCATTTCCAGCTCGGCCGCGCCGGACACGTCGAAGGTGAAGGAATCACCGCGGTAACCCTCGATCTCGACCTCGGCCGCGCCGTGGATGTCCATGGCCTTCAGCTTGCGGACCACGATTACCACCGTGCAGTCGCCGTCGGGGTCGCAGTTCCTGTCCCAGCCGATTTCCAGGGTGCTTCCGTGGACCTCGGCCTCCAGGTTGTCCCAGAGGTTGTCGTCGATGGTCATGAGGACCTTCTGCTCGTCGCCCAGGGTGATTTCCAGGTCGAAAGCGCTGCCGACATCGATCTTATCGAATTCCTTCAGGTTGAGTTCCCGCGTTTCCATGTCGCCGGAACCCTCGATGGTGTCTTTGCCGAAAGAAAAGGCGGCGGCATCTCCGGCGGCAAGGAACAGGACCATCGCCACGAGGGCGGGCATCACCAGATATCTTGAACGCATCATCATCCTCCAGGGACGGGGAAAAAGACGGGGGTTGAATCTATGACGAGTCCCGGCAGGAAAAGGTTTGAAAAAAATGGAAGCGTTCTTGGAAAACCAACCTGTTTCGTCACGAACCGGACCAATTGAACACAAGATTCCGTTTTCGTTGGCTGGTTGGCAAGTTTATGAAAATATTAAGAGGTATCTCGATTATTCTTGCCCTTTTCGCCCTTTGTTCGTATATTGAATGCACCTCCCGAAACCCCAATCAGGAGGATCATCATGTCCACTATTTCCTACTCCCCAAACCAAACTGCCGCTCAAGTCCACGCCTCGCTTCAGCG
>CBDURF010000231.1:0-4194 GCA_965369705.1 uncultured bacterium | reverse complement strand
TATGCACAGCACGGCCGGAACGGTGTCGGTTGGGAACACCACGATCCGGAGCTGCAGCACTGGGATCTACGCCTCCGGGGGCGTGTTGGAACTGACGAGCGGTACGGTGTCCGGTAACGGCACCGGAGTTAACGCGAGCGGGGGAACTGTGGAATTCCTCAACAGCTTCATCATCGAAAACACAAATTACGGCGTCTACCTGGCCGGGGCCGCCCCGGTATTTGGCAGCGATCTGGGCGAGTGGAACTGTATTTATAGCAATGGGGGCGGGCAGCCTGGCCGCGACTTACGTAATGGAACCACCGATATCAAAGCGGAATATGTATACTGGGGGAGGATACCAGGA
Organism: uncultured bacterium; assembly: GCA_965369705.1. Taxonomy (GTDB): domain Bacteria; phylum Krumholzibacteriota; class Krumholzibacteriia; order LZORAL124-64-63; family LZORAL124-64-63; genus JAGLCY01. The sequence goes on along the minus strand of CBDURF010000231.1, from coordinate 3,848 downwards.
ACGCACGTCTTTATCTGGGATCATGCGGACGACAGTTCCCTTGGTCGTGTCGATTACGATCCCTGGCTCAACCAGGACTACAATCTGTCGGCAGTCGAAGAAGAAGAGGAAGCGAACAGTCTTCCTCGCGAGTTCGTCCTTCATCTCAATGTGCCCAATCCATTCAACCCGGTGACAACTATACGCTACGAACTCCCTAAGTCGACGCTCGTACACTTGTACGTTTACGATTTGTCCGGGCGCCAAGTGCGAACTCTAATAGGTGGGGAACCCGTGAAAGCAGGGCGCCATAAAGCCGTTTGGAATGGTAGGAATGACGCAGGTCAGATAGTGGCAGCTGGCGTCTACTTCTACCGCTTCGAAGCGGGAGATTTCACGGTGACGAAGCGGATGACGTTGATCAAGTGATCGATTTTCGGGGCTGGTTGATGGTTTGATCCAACCGGTCCCGTTTTTCTCAGATAATAAACTCCCTTCCCCGTCCCACCCGCCGAGGCGAATTTTCTTGTAGGGAAAAGCTGTTGGATTTTGGCAATTCTTTGGGTCTGTCTTTTTATGTAGGTATTACCGCTTGGTATCAAAGGGTTAGCGGGGACGGGGCTTGTTGATGGTGATTTTCTGAGAATCTACTCGTAAAACGATGTTCCTGGTGATCGGTCTGATCGCTGTCTCGTTCGGCATCGCCAATTTCATGGCCATCGTTTCCTTCATCCAGCAACGCGGTGTGAATATCAACTGGTTCCGGATCAAACTCTACATGCCGAGATACGTCGGGAAGTACCGAGAGATAACCATTCGGGAAACGGAATGGCCCGGTCCACTATTCTTCCGGTTCGTCATCTTCATGATCCTTGCCTTGGTGACCGTCATTCCAGGAGCCGCTCTACGGTAGAAGCCGTCAGCCCTGCTTCAAAAGATGCTTCTGCCAGGAATCCCTGCCGCCGCTTTTCCTGAGCGGCATCACCGCCAGTCGGCCGGTGGCCCCGATGCTCTTTTCCAGGAAGTGCAGCTCCTCGACCTTCATCTGCAGGTCGGGGCCGGGATCGATATCGTACCCTTCTTTTCTCAACATGAGGATTCCCTTGGCTTCAATGGCCAGCTCGATCTGGATCCGCAACAGGCAGAACATGTCAGCCACGACCTCGGGGGCGAAGCGGTCCCGCAGGGACATCAGGTAGGCGCCGATCCGCGTGTCCGATACCTTGCCCGCGCCAATGATGGCGAGCATTTCGGAATCAGCGTCGAACCCCGTACCCAGCCACTTTTCCAGGGCCTTTTCGCTCCGCTGGTAGATACCGTAGGTGATCAGGGGCACCCCCAGCACCAAGCCCAGGGCGGTCAACACGGGGGAGACCAGGAAATGGTTGTACATGGAGTGCAGCACCATCGATACGCCCAGAGCTCCCAACAGGTGACCGATCTTCAGGGCATCCCGGTTTTCACAATGATTCTGGACGATGACCGCGAAAATGGCTGTGGTGCTGCCGTGCATCAGCGCCGTGCCGCAGCCGCGCAGCACCCAGGTGAAGAGTTTGGCGTCGGGTATCATGCTGAGATAGAAGATGTTTTCCAGGATGCCGAAGCCCGCCCCGATCGCGAAACCGAAAATGGCGGCGTCGACCAGGAAGCCGATCCGGTTCAGACGGAACAGGAAAACCAGATAGGCGGCCTTGAATATCTCTTCGGTGACCGGTGCAAGGTAGCGGGAAAAGAACACCGCGTCGGTCCCGGTCAGATCCATGAGCCAGGGATTGAGGTAGTTGCAGATCAGCAGCGCGCCGAACCCCGCCGTCACCGCCAGCATGACGGCCTGCACCCGCACCAGCTTATAGCTGTCCATGACCACCAGGGCCATCAAGTACAGCGCCACCGGCAGCAGGCCGAAGGCGAACTGGGCGGCCAGAAACATCAGCGCAGGATCTTCAACGATACGATCCATTCGTTCCGGGGATCGACACCGTCTTCGAAGGCCCTGGCGTACCCGGCCGACAGCGTCGACGACAGGGAATAGAAGAGCACGAGTTTCACGTTGAGCTGGGCTCCCACGTCGATGACTTCGGTTCGCCAATCGTCATCATGGTCGAGATTGGTCACCAACCCGTGACCGAAAAGGGCCAACCGGGCCCAGGTGGCGTAAAAATTGGCAAAGCCCATCTTCCGGAACCGCAACGGGGGCAGGGTCAATTCCACGCCGCCCTTGGCGAAGTTTCGGCCGCCCACCTCGTTGATTTCCAGGCCCGGAAAACTGTAATAGCTACGGTACCGGTTGACACGACCATGGTCCACATAGTTGTTGCCGAAGGCCCCGAAAAAGAAGTTGGAAAACGGTTCATCCAAAGGCCCGGTGCCCTGTCCGCCGGAAACCCGGAACCACAGGGAGGAGTGGTCGATGGGGGTGAGGAACCCGTAGGTCAAATCCAGGTGGGTTCGGGTGAAATAGTCGCCCCGGACCAGGGTGCTCATGAAGTTGAGGGAAGTCAGGAAACCCTTCTCGGCCTCGATGCCGCCGATGGTGCCTTGGGCGGTTGAATATCGGAGCGAACCGCCGATGGTCATGAAGTTGTCGTAGGACGTGGGTATGTTCTGGAATTCGGGCAGGACCTCGAGGCCCCAGTAGTTGGCCAGGCTCAGGTTGTACTTCAGCGACTTCGGCGCCTCTTCGAGGATGTAACCGTTGAATCCCAGGCCCAGCTGGTATCCCTTGCGGCTGACCTTGGTGGGGCCGAACAGGTCGTAGAAATCGGCCCGGTTCCAGGAACCCCACAGGTTCCAGGGATGATGGCGATACTTGAACCGGAGATGGAAACGCTCGCTCGCCGGCAGGTTCTTCTGGGCCGAATAGGAGACGGCCGCGTCGAAGGCGTGCATTCCCACCGGGTCGGTGAAGTCGCAGCGCAGTCCGCCCGTGGTGTAGACCTTGTAACCCTCGATGATGGGATAGATCGAATTCAGGCGCATGCTGCGGAAGGCGTTGTAGTCGCCCTCGTAGACGATGACCGAATCGGTGTCGATATGCCGGGGCGAACCCAATTCCCAATCCAGGACCACCGGATGTTCCTCGGTGATGGCGTAACCCAGGTACCGGACCGGGGCGATGTCCTCGAGAGTGTCATCGGCCAGCCGAACCAGCCGCATGCCGTCGCCGGTGTACTCGTAGGCCAGTATCGAATCGCCCGGCACGGGCATCGGCCGGAACAGGCCCGTCTCGGCGTTGCTGACCGCGTCCATGGTTTTGGCGACGATGTCGTACCGGAAGATGTTCGCCGTCCCGGTCAGGTAGGACGATCCGTAGAGATAGCGGCCGTCCGGGGAGTGTACGAAGTTCAGGGGTGCGTTCTGCGGGAATTCCCACAACTCTTCCAGCTGGGTATCGCCCAGGATCAGGCTGGTGATCTCGATCCTGACGAGCTTGGACCGTCCCGACACGTCGACCAGGGTCCCGGTCAGGTAGCGGCCGTCCGGCGAGATGTCGATGTCGTAGAAGTCCTGCTTATAGGACATCGGCAGCACGTCGTACATGGCGTCGTAGGGTGGGGGAATACGGATGATGTGCGACAGGCCGTTATTGTGCATGATCCCCCACAGGGAACCGTCGGTCCGGTTGAACGCCAGATCCCCGGTGCGGGCCCACTTGATCAGCCTGCGGGTCTTGCCCGTGGCGATGTCCACCGCGTTGATGTCGCGCCAGCCGCGGGCGTTGTTGGTGGTGAAGAACAGGGTGCCGGTGGAATCGTCGTAGGCCAGGGAGGTGACGAAGTAGAGCGAAGGCGTGTCGATGTCGCAGATCGTTCGCATCTTTCCGGTGTCCACGTCGATGGCCACGATGTTGGCGAATTCTCCCGGGTAAC
>CBDURF010000230.1:0-4446 GCA_965369705.1 uncultured bacterium | reverse complement strand
TTGGTCATATCACATGATTGGAGAGTTGGCAACACTCCAGATGCAAGGCGGGCTAAAGGACCACCTGAATGTGGTGATGGCGTTTCTTCCCGACCTGAAGGGTGATTTTGCCGTCCTGGATGTGCCGCTCCGTCAGTTGCAGGGTTTCATCCTCGATCAGGTCTCCGGCGACCCTGACGGCCTTCTGACGGATCATGCGCCGGGCCTCGCCCCTGCTCTTCATCAGGCCGGCATCCATCAGGGCGTCCAGCAGGCTCAGCCCCGTGCCCCTGAAATCGGCGGCCGGACGTTCACTCGAGGGCACCGTGCTGTCGTCGCCGCCGCCGGAGAACAGGGCCGCGGCTGCATTTTCCGCGGCGGAGGCCTCGCCCCTGCCGTGGACCAGGGTGGTGACCTCGCGGGCCAGCACCTTCTTGGCTTCGCGGATGTCCGCGCCCTGCAGTTTTTCCAGCTTATCGATCTCGGCCGGCGGCAGCAACGTGTACAAGCGCAGAAAGCGGGACACGTCACGGTCGTCGACGTTCACCCAGTACTGAAAGAAATCGTAGGGCGAGGTGCGGTCGGCATCGAGCCAGACCGCGCCCGCGGCGGATTTGCCCATCTTGGCCCCGCCGGCGGTCATCAGCAGGGGAAAGGTCAGGCCGAAGACCTCCGACTGGTTGACCCGCCGGCACAGATCGATGCCCGAACAGATGTTGCCCCACTGGTCGTTGCCGCCCATCTGCAGCCGGCAGCCATGGTCCCGGTTCAGCACCATGAAGTCGTAGGCCTGCAGAATCATGTAGTTGAACTCGATGAAGGACAGACCGGTCTCCAGGCGCGTCTTCACCGAATCTCGGGTCAACATCTGGTTGACGCTGAAGTATTTCCCGACGTCCCGCAGGAAGTCGAGGTAGCCGTAATCCTTCAGCCAGGCGGCGTTGTTGAGCATCATTCCGTCGTGCTCGCCCGCGCCGAAGCGGATGAAGCGGGACAACTGGCCCTTGATCCCCTCGAGGTTCTTCTCGATGGTCTCGAGGGTCATCATGTTACGCAGTTCGGTCCGACCCGAGGGATCGCCCACCATGGCCGTGGCTCCGCCCACGATGGCGACGGGTTTGTGGCCGTGGTTCTGCAGATGCACCAGGCCCATGATGGGCAGCAGACTGCCAACGTGCAGACTGTTGGCGGTGGGGTCGAAACCGATGTAGGCGGTGGTTGTTTCACCGGCCAGCAGCTCGGTCAGGCCTTTTTCATCGGTGCATTGCTCGAAAAAGCCCCGCCACTTCATCTCCTCGATGAAGGAGTCGAAGGCGGGAGTCTTTCTGTTCTCGGTGCTCATTTTCCTTGCCACCCGTTGAGATGAACATGCCCGGCGCCGCCCTCGAGGCCGCCCGCCCTTGCGGTGGTCCTGACAAGATCATGCCCGAAGGCAGATCTTCCACCAGTGAACGGACGGTCTCCAGAACGGCGCCCGGCAATTTGCGGCTGCATGGTTCGAAGATCACGATCACAGCAGCTGGTCGAGAGTCTGGAAAAAGTAGGGATAGGATACGGCGACACAGGCATCGTCGTCCAGTACCGTTTCGCCAGTTGTCACCAGCGCGGCCATGGCCATGGCCATGGCGACGCGATGATCGCCCACGGTCTTCAACACTACCGGCCGACCTTTTTCGCCGCCGACCAATGGTGTCGGCCCGTTGATCTTCAATCCGTCATCCCGTTCGACCACGTCGGCCCCGAGCCGCTTCAGGTTGTTCGCCATCACCGCCAGCCGGTCGGATTCCTTGACGCGCAGTTCCGCGGCCCCCGTGATCAGGGTCTCCCCCTCGACCTGGGTCGCAAGCACCGCCAATATGGGGATTTCATCCACCAGGGCAGGCAGGTCCGAAGTGGTTATAGTGAATGATTTCATAAGGTTGCCAGACACTTTGACGTCGCCGAAAAGTTCTCCGCCCGGTTTGCCGTTGGGCCGTTCAATGCTCACTTCGGCCCCCGCACGGCGTAGCACCCGCAAGGCGCCGGTCCGGGTGTAGTTGATGGATTGGTCCTTTACCGTGACCTCGGAACCGGGCACCAGAACGGCGGCGATCTGGAAGAACGCGGCGCTGGATGGATCGCCCGGAATTCGGACGTCGAACCGGCCGGGCCGGACCGGACCCCGGACACCAGGCCGAGCGGATTCGGAATCCTGTCCGCACGACACCCCCATGGTGTTCAGCAGAAGTTCGGTATGATCCCGGGAACCGCCCGCGCCCGTGACCGTGGTGCGCCCCCGGGCGAACAGGCCGGCCAGCAATAGCGCCGACTTCACCTGGGCGGAGGCGATCTTCAGATGATGATCGACGCCCTCGAGTTCGGTCCCGCGGATTCGAATCGGCAATCGGCCGGGTTCACCAAGCCACGTGATGTCCGCCCCCATGGCGCGCAATGGCTCGACCACCCGACCCATCGGCCGCCGGGACAGCGACGCGTCGCCCTCCAGAACCACACGGGGTGATCCCGCGGGCAGCCAGCCGGCCAGCAGACCCGCCAGCAGCCGAGCCGTGGTGCCGCTGTTGCCGCAATCGATGGTCAGAGATTCGGAAAGAGGCTCTTGAGGAGGCGTGATCTCAAGGACTCCCGAGGTGAGGGACACCTCGGCCCCGAGCGCCTGCACCGCCGCCAGGCTCGCGCGCGTGTCCTCGCTGTCGAGCCACCCGGCCGCGCGGCAAGGCCCCGCGGCGATCAGGCCGAAAAGGGCGGCCCGGTGGGAGATGGATTTATCCCCCGGAACGGCAACCTTCCCCACCAGGGGTCCGTAAGCGTGCGACAGCAGCCTGTGCAGGATTCCACCTCCGGGGCGGGCTGACTCAACCAATCCTTTTATGGTGTCGCCATTAATTGTAAGTTACTCGAAACCGATGGGAAACCTTTGTGTGAAGAAGGCCATGACGGAAGTATCGGCACAGGACTCCAGACGACCCGGCGACCCCCGCCCCGACGGCGGCCGATGGGGCGTGTTTCGTGTTCACCACGGCCGGGAGATCCTCGCCCTGGCCACGCCCACCATCCTGACCATGTTGTCCCAGACCCTGATGTGGACGGTCGACACCGCCCTGCTCGGCCGGGTCAACAGCGTGTCGCTGGCGGCCGCGGGCCTGGGCGGGATGCTGACCTGGGCCACCTACTCCCTTTTCAACAACCTGAGCCGGATCACCGGCACCTTCGTCTCCCAGGCCCACGGCCGCCATGACACCGAAAGCGTGGCCCACTACGCCTGGCAGGGCGTCTACATCGCGGTCTTCACCGGCGCCATCCTCCAGGCCTTGGGTTATTTCAGCTACACCATCCTGCCCTGGACCCGCAACCCGGCCGACGTACAGGAGCTGACCTACGTCTACATCAAGTGGCGGAGCATGAGCGCAATCTTCACGCAGCTCATATTCGCCCTGATGGGATTTTTCCAGGGCCGGAAGGACGTGAAGGTGCCGATGTACGCGGGCATCATCGGCAACGCGGTGAACGTGGTGCTGGATGTGTGGCTGATCTTCGGCTGGAGCGGATTCGAACTGGCCGGCCGCACCTGGCTGGCCGTGCCCGCCATGGGCGTCAAGGGCGCCGCCATCGGCACCAGCGTGGGCACCTTCCTCAACGCCGTGGCCCTGATCTGGTGGGTCCTGGCTCCACGTCTGCGCCGGAAGTATCAGATCCACCGCGTCCGCAAGCCCGAATGGCGGGCCATCGGCAACATGATCCGCGTCGGACTGCCCGCGGCCCTGGAAGGCTTCATCGACATGGGCGGTTTCCTGATGTTCACGATCTTCGTGGGCACCACGGGCGCCGTCCAGTTGGCGGCCAGCCAGATCACCATCCAACTGCTTTCCTTCAGCTTCATGCCCCTGTGGGGTTTGACCACCGCCGCAAGTGTCCTGACCGGGAACTGGATCGGCTCGGGCCACCCCGACACCGCCGCCCATTACGGCCGACAGACCTACAAGCTGGGCACCTACTACTCGCTGCTGCTGGCGGTGGTGATCGTCCTGTTCCGGCATGAGATCTTCAAGGTCTTCACCAACGACCCCGAGATCCTGGCCCTGGGGGCCGGCCTGGCCGTGTCGGCGGCGATCTTCCAGTACTTTGACGGCATCCGCATGCTCAGCAGCGGCATCCTGCAGGGAGCCGGCGACACCCGCTACACCATGCTCGTGACCCTGGTCCTGATGTGGGGCGGGTTCATCCCCTTGACCTGGTACCTGATCGTCATGCGTGACGGCAACGTGATCGCGGCCTGGTACGGAGCCTCGGTCTGCTACCTTGCCCAGGGCGCTGTGATGTGGCGGCGGTTCCAGTCAGGGAAATGGAAAAAGATCGAGATCTTCCGGTGATCCTCAACGCTGCGATGGTCGGCGTGCTGAACCTCGTTTCCTTCGTCATCGGGTTCTTCATCTTCCGGAAGTCCGACAGCGGAGAACAAATTCTCGTTCA
>CBDURF010000229.1:0-4524 GCA_965369705.1 uncultured bacterium | reverse complement strand
CGCGCCTCCTGCTCCGGCGTCAGAGTCAAATTGAAACATACCGGCAGTTCCCGCGAGGCCACCACCGGTGGCGATGAAGGCAGCAATTCCCCCTGGCCCGAATCCACCTTGGCCGCGCGTTTGGCCTTCTTCACCTCGTGGATCAGTTCCTTGCGAGTTCCCTTGGCTGCCTTGAGCCATGTGTCCTGGGTTTCGGGTGTGGCCACGGAAACGATCTCTCGCGCCTTGGTATAGCCGAGTTCCCCACTAGCCACCGCCTCGCGCACAGCCGGCAAGTTGTCCAACTGCCGCGCCAAGCGAATGAAATCGTCGGTCCGTGACTTGGAAAAACCGAGTTCCTGGATTGCGTACTGATTGATGGAGGAGTGACCCAGGTCACGGAAGAGACCACGAAGCATAATCTCGCCGAACCACAACACGGCACACTGCTGGGCGTTCTCCATGACGTGCACGGATTTCTTCAGCGCGACATCAGCGAACCGGGCGGATTTGTGGGGTTCAAAGGGGGTAGATTGCATGATCGGGCCTCCCGAACAAAGGGGACAGAAATGGATCTTCGGGAGGAGATTCCAATATAGTCAAACCATGGGCGAAAAACAAGCGAAAAACATTGGTAACATAAGATTAAATTTCACTTTACAAATGAGTCCGCCGCCATCCCTCAGGCCCTCAATAGGCCCTCCGCGGATCGGCGACCAACTGCCCCCCGCCGGCCCACCCTCAATCCCGGAACCAAAATTCCCCCAGGGCATTCCATTCCATGTCACACATCATCCGAATGCGACGCAGTGAGATGTACGTATACTGTCGAGGAGGAAAACCGGATGCCTGGAGGTCCTTTGATGATTAAAATGCTCGTAATGGGCACCCTGCTGCTGGGATCCTTGGCTCTGCTGATGAACATCATGCCCGCGGGCCGCCAGAATCTTCGTTCCCGGAAGATGCTCGGTGCGGTCCGTAGTCCCATCGCCATGGTGACGGCGATCATCGGCCTGGACGATGCGAAAGGTCCCGACGAGAAGAAGGCCGCCGAGAACGATGGAGGGGATGTGAAAGTCCGCAAGACCGAAGAGGAATGGAAGACCCAACTCACCGAAGAGCAGTATCAGGTGACCCGGTGCAGCACCACCGAACGGCCCTTCACGGGGAAATACTGGAACCATCACGAGGACGGCACCTACACCTGCGTGGGCTGTGGCCAGGAACTGTTCTCTTCGGATACGAAATTTGATTCCGGCAGTGGTTGGCCGAGTTATACCAAGCCGGTGGACAAGGACGCGGTCGATGAGATCAGGGACATCAGCTACGGGATGGTGCGCACCGAGATCGTCTGCAGCAGGTGCGAGGCTCATCTTGGTCATGTCTTTCCCGACGGGCCGGGTCCCGCGGGACGGCGTTTCTGCATCAATTCCGCTTCCCTCGATTTCATGAAGAAGGGCGACGAGACGTCGGCCGAGGAAGCAGAGACATCCGACGACTGACCTGGCCCGACATCCGGCCCCTTTTCCTTTCTCAACGCGGAATCCCCCACGAACAGCCTGCAAGCCAGGTTTATTCCTGAATCCTCTTTGAGGGGATGGTTCCACTGTCTATACTGCCAAGCAGAACGGCTGTTGGCAGCAGACGATTAACGCCGCGGAAGATAACCGAGGAGTTCCCGTGAAAGACGTGACAGCGATCATCCTGGGAGGAGGGCGCGGGTCGCGCCTCTATCCGCTGACTTTGGAGCGCAGCAAACCCGCGGTCGGTTTCGCCGGCAAGTATCGTCTGATCGACATTCCCATCAGCAACTGCATCAACTCCGGGGTCAAGAAGGTCTTCATCCTGACCCAGTTCCTGTCCGCCAGCCTGCACCGCCACATCATGCAGACCTACGCCTTCGACGTGTTCACCGATGGTTTCGTGGATATTCTCGCCGCCGAGCAGACCCCCGAAAAGAGCGACTGGTTCCAGGGCACCGCCGATGCCGTCCGGGCCACGCTGAACCATACCATGTACTACGAATCCGACCAGATCGTGATCCTCAGCGGCGACCATCTCTACCGGATGGATTATTCGGAGATGGTGCGCTATCACCGGGAGACCGGGGCGGAGATCACCCTGGGCGTGTACCCCGTCAAACGGAACGAGGCCTCCCGCCTGGGGCTGCTCAGGGCCGAGCCCGACGGTCTGGTGACCGAGTTCGTGGAAAAGCCGGAAGATCCCGAGGTCATTGATCACTTCAAGGCTTCCCCTGCCCTCTTCGAGGCGCGGGGGATGGATCTGGGCGCGGATTGTTACCTGGCTTCCATGGGCATCTATGTCTTCGAGCCCCGGGTGTTGCGGGACTTGCTGGTGGACAACCAGAAGGCGGATTTCGGCAAGGAGATCATTCCCGATGCGATCGGCCGGCAGAGGGTCATGGCCTTTCCCTTCAACGACTACTGGCGGGACATCGGAACCATCGACGCCTTCTTCGAGGCCAATCTCGACCTGGTCAGCTGCAACCCGGAGTTCAATCTGTACCAGGGCAACTGGCCCTTCTACACGCGTACCCGGTCCTTGCCGCCCAGCCGGATCGTGGAATCCGAGATCGTCGACAGCCTGGTGGTGGAAGGTTCGATCATCACCGGGGCCCGGATCACCAATTCGATCGTGGGCATTCGCGGGAGGGTGGACCGGGGTTCGACGTTGAAGGATGTCATCCTCATGGGCAATGATTTCTACGAGGGGGAACAGAAGCTGGGAGACGCCGCCCAGCAGGCGGAGCCCGGGCCCAGGCTGGGTGTGGGTCAAAATTGCACCATCGAGCGCTGCATCATCGACAAGAACGCGAGCATCGGGGACAACGTGACGATCAAGCCCCATCCCGAGGTTGCGGAATACACCGGTGAACGACGCTGGATCCGCGACGGAATCACCATCATTCCCAAGGGCACCGTCATCGAGCCCGGCGCCGAGCTGTAATCCATGGCGCGCAGATGCTCCATTCTCCTGCCGGCGACCGTGCTGATCCTGTTTTGCTGCCCGGCGGCCGCGGAAACCGTCTCGATGGCGGGGGACACGACCGCGGCCGGGGACACGACCGCGGTTGATACATCCGCCATCTTGCCGGTCGAACTGGACGAGGAATTCTTCGACAAGCTCGACGCTCAGAACTGCACCGATCTGAACGCCTTCGCCTACCGGGAGATTCCGCGCTTTGTCCTGTCGGACCGGCCCGATCTCCTGTACGAGTTCTTGCTCTACTGGGAAAGCCGTTGTCTGAACACGGAGCCGGTGTTCCGGATCAGATTGCTGGGCAGCATCTGGGACGACGGTTTTGATGAAGGCCAATATGAAGCGGAAGTCATCGACCATTTGATTGATCGTTACGATCCTCGGGTGAAGTCGAAATTTCCGGATCTCCGCAAAAAATTCGATGATTTCAGCAGGAACTTCGCCGATCAGCTTTTGCCCCACGTGCCTCACCGAAGTCTTGAGGAATTCTTCTGTCTTTTCTATGCGGGACAGACTGCCGAAGCCTGGGCTCTTCTGGAAAGCGAAGATCTGGAAGACACCTGGCTGCGTTATTACTACGACGAGGAAATGGCCGAGCTGAAGAAGGACAATTTCCTGGGCACATTGGTCTTGACCGGCGGTCGCTGGTGGCCCCGGGGCAATGTGGAATTCGCCGGCGACAAGCCCCTGGTAGGGATGCTGTTCGGCGTCCGCTGGCCGCACTGGCTGCTGCGGCTCGCCATCGAAGTGAGGGTGGGACGCACCACTAGGCCCTACTGGGTCGATGAAGGCGGGATCACCGCCCGGTCCAACCGCTTCGATGCCGTCTATCTCGGGGGAGAATTCGGGCGGATCCTGTTCAAGAGGGACCGCCACAACCTGGATCTGTTCGTGGGTGTCGGGTACGACGGAGTCCAGCCGTTCCTGGACGAGGATATCATGCTCGCTACCGTCAACGTCAACGGGGGCCTGGGATATCGTCTGTTCCTGGGCAGGAACAGGAATATTGTCCTGGGCGCGGATGTCCGGCGTGAGTGGATAGGCTATCGCAACGAGAACACCGACAGCATGTCGGGCGGGGCCTGGAGCCTCCGTTTCGGCGTGGGTTACAACACCGACAGTGGAACGACCCGCCGCCTGGAGGGATTGGGCCACTGATGGCCGCCCTGTATCTGGACGAGTCGTGGCTGAGCAGGGGAATCGTGTTGGTCGGGGGTTTCCCGGGGCTGGGCTCGGGGGTGCTCTATTTCCATGGCCTGACATCCTGGGGCTGGGCCTGTTGTCGGCAATCCATCCGGCGGTGGGATGGCTGCGGACTGGAACCCTGGCTCACCGCGCGGCCCGCGGCACACGCCGTCTTCGGCGGGGAAAAAAAATCGACCCGGTCCAGTAATGCCGAAGCGCAAGGGGGATCGCGGTTGGCAAAAAGCTGAACCGGGCCGAAAATCCGGGTCCGGGAAGCGCCGCACAGGACGCTCCATAAACAACATAAAAAGAGTATGATTTATTGACGGTTTGGCAAGGAAAAGATTTCAATTTCCCCCA
>CBDURF010000228.1:0-4526 GCA_965369705.1 uncultured bacterium | reverse complement strand
GGCGGCCGCGGAGGCGGCCGCGGCGGTGGCGGTGGAGGAGGCCGCGGTGGAGGCATGGGTGGCGGTGGAGGTGGTCGCGGCGGCGGAAAAGGTGGCGGCATGGGTGATTCCGGCGCCGATCAGGCCCGGACAGTGAAGGCCCAGCAGCGGATGGTCCGCCTCCAGGAAGAATATTCCAGGTTGGAAATTTTCCATGATGGTATCGAGCTCAACCTCACCAACGGACTGGACATCAGCCGACTTTTGTTCACCGACGGCCGCAGGATGAACATCTGGACCCAGCAAGGCGAGGCCATGGCCACGGCTTCCTGGCGGGAGCGAACCCTCGTGGTGGCCTGGAAAATCGGCCAGGACACCATGAGCCGAATTCGAAACTACACCTTGTCCGGAAGCGGGCGACAACTGATCATGACCGAAAATCGCCGGCTGCCCGGACAGGACAAAACTGTAAAAATCAGAATGGTTTACGATCTCGAGGAATGATTTCAGCCTCGATGATTGACCTAAATAGTTGCGAAATCATTGAAATATATTTGCTTGGGCCGGACACCAGATATTGATAATTCCGGCAAATTAGCCCATATTTCTGGTGTGATTTGATTTTCGCGGCCGAACCCGTGACCGGGGATGTGTATGTGTAATTCCGGCGCCCATTCGGACCGCATGACAGAAAAGGAATGGAAATCGTGAGCAACGTAGACCTCATCAGCGTTTCGGAAAGCGCGAACACCGCCTTCGGTGGTTTCGACTGGGCCGAACACGACGGCAAGGGCGTCCGGCTCTTCATCCAGGGTTTCGGCTGAGGCGGTCCGTCAATCGGCATGGCTCTGGATGAGCCTAAGGATGACGACGCGGTCGTCGAAAACAGCGGGATCACCTTCGTCATGGACTCACAGACGACGGACATCCTGCGGCAGAGCGGTGGACTGACCATCGATTACATCGACGAATCCTACCGCCGCGGATACATGCTCAAGTTGGGCGTGACCTCCGACGACTGTAGCTCCGGCGGTTGCAGCGGCTGCGGTTGATCCCGGCCCTGCATCGTCACTGATAATAAAAAGGAGCCTCGGCCTGAGGCTCCTTTTCCTTTCCCCTCAAAAATACAACCAGGCAGGATCAACACCAAGCAAGCAGCGGTTCAGAAATCTTCGGGCTTGATGTCGAAATCGTCGTCGCCGTCCAGGGGATCTTCCACGTCGTCCTCGCGGTACCCGAGGTCGTCGTCGATGTCCTCGGGTCCCGGGTTGCCGTCCACCAACTCATCGATGACCGGCTCATTCTTGTCGGCGAATTCCGCCTCGTATTCCTCGCAGCACTCGTCGCTGCAGAAGACGTGATTGCGGAAGTGGATGCCCTTGTTTTCGATCTCCACTCCGCATTGGGCGCAAACACTGAAATCCATGAATCCGCAACTCTCCTCATGAACCGGCTGACCACCACAGCCACAAATGCCTCACGGAAGAAACTCCCCCTTGGGATCCCTATTCAATTTCGACCTTGATGACCTAAAATTTACCCAAAAACGTAATCAACGGAAAGCCAAAATATACGCTACCCAGGCCGGGGCCAGATCCCCCTTGCGGCTGGGCTTGAACACCCCGTTGGGCTCGCCGTCCTTGTCCGTTCCTTCCCAGTAGACCACCGACTTCCGGAACCCGACCTCCTTCAGCAGATCGCAGGTCTCGGGCAGGGACCACAGGCGCCAGTCGTAACGGAACGCGTTCTTCAGCTTGCTTCCGTCGGGAAACTGGAAATGGATCTTGCAGCGGATCTCGTTCGTGATGGGATTGAAGGTGTCCTGATCCCACACGTAGTCGAAACCCTCCTGCTCGCGCTCCTCGAACTGGGGCACCTGGGCTTCGGGTCCGCCGTAACAATCCATCATCAGCATGCCCTCGTCCTTGAGGTGGCCATAGGCCCCGCGCAGATACTCCTCGAACTCGGGGCGGGTCTTGAAGCCCCACCAACTGAAGTTCGTGGCGGCCAGGACGTCGGCCCGCGGCGAGGTGACGCTTCGCACATCGTCCTGAACGAGCGTGACCGCGGAAGCGCGATCGCCCAGGGGAACGATGTTGTTGACCTTGCCCCAGGCGAGGGTCGGCCCGTCCAGATCGACGCCCAGCGCGGTGTGGACGGCGTTCGCCTTGACCCACTCGCTGCACAGCAGGGCGGTGCCGCAGAAGTCCTCGCGCAGGAAGATCGGCTCGCGGCCGAATTCCCTCTTGAAGACCCGGCTGATGAACTCGACCTCGACTTCCGCGTTCTGGACCGACTGTTCGTACAGCCAGTGCACGTCGGAATTTTTGGAGGTCAGCTTGCCGGCTTCCGCCAGCTTTTCCATGCGGGGGCCGACCGGTTTGCCGGCGACGGCGGGAGTTTCCTGCTTGGCGTGTTCCATTTCGGTGTTGGGCGTCATGCTGTCCATCTCTTGCTCAGCTGTCCGTTGGCATTCCGTCAGCTTTCCGTCAGCGAAGCGGTTTGTGCTCACGGTCGAAGTATTCCTTGGTCATCCTCTTTACCTGGCCGGCCAGGAAGATCAGGGCGATCAGGTTCGGCAGGGACATCAGGCCCAAGGCGCTGTCCCCGAAATTCCAGACCACCTCCAGCGAAAAAATAGCACCCAGGAAGTGCATCACAACAAAGATTAACTTGTAGGGGAGAATGTAATCGGTGCCGAACAGATAGACCACCGCGCGGTCGCCGTAATAACTCCAGCTTATGGCGGTCGAAACCCCGAACAACACCACCCCCAGGGTGATGATCAGGAAACCCCAGTTGCCCATGATCGGCCGCAGCCCTTCCTGGAAGGCCCACGCGGTCAAGGGGGATCCGTTCTGGGCCATGTCGCCGTTCAGGGTCAGGGCCGGCAGGCTTTCGGTGGCGATGCTGCCGCCGGCGACCGTCAGGCTGCCCGAAAATGGCGTGCCGTCGCTCTCGACCAGGACCGGCAGTTCCACCAGTGAATGGTGGCGCACCAGGAATACGTCCCGGGGCCGGCCGTCGACAACCTCCACCGTGCCGGTGAACTTGTCGGCGTCCCGCACGATCCCGTCGGTCAGGACCTCGGCGCTTTCGTTGATCACGGTGATTGCCGACTGGGCGTTTACCGGGACCGAATCGGCCTTGCGCGAGTTCCAGACTCCTGTCGACAGGATGACCAGGCCGGTGATGCTGCAGATGATCAGCGTGTCGATCATGGGGCCCATCATCGCCACGACGCCCTCGCGCACCGGTTCGTCCGTCTTGGCCGCGGCGTGGGCGATGGGCGCCGAACCCTGGCCCGATTCATTGGAGAACAGCCCGCGCTTCACGCCCCAGGTGAGCATGAAGATGAAACTGCCGCCGGCGAAGCCGCCGATCTGGGCCGCGGGTCGGAAAGCGGAGGCGAAAATGTCCGTCAGCACACCCGGAATGACGGATAAGTTCATCACCAGCACCACCAGGCCGCCGACCACGTAGATCACCGCCATGTAGGGCACCAGCTTGCTCGTCACGTTGCCGATGCGCTTGATGCCGCCCAGGATGACGGCGGCAACCAGACCGGCGGTGACCAGTCCCGTGATCCAGGTCGGCACTCCGAGGTCGGCCCGGATCTGATCGGCCACCGTGAACGCCTGGATGCTGTTCCCCGACCCGAAGCTGGAAATGATGGCGCACACCGCGAACATTACCGCCAGCCACTTCCACTTACTGCCCAGCCCCTTTTCGATGTAATACATGGGCCCACCCGAGGCGCTGCCATCCGGCAGGATGACCCGGTACTTGATAGCCAGCGTGCACTCGGCGTATTTGAGCGCCATGCCGAAAACCGCCGTCACCCACATCCAGAACAACGCTCCCGGCCCGCCGTAGTGAATCGCGGTGGCCACGCCGGCGATGTTGCCGATGCCGACGGTGGCCGAAAGTGCGGTGGTCAGGGCCTGGAAGTGGCTGAGGTCGCCGTCGTGGCTGGGGTCGTCGTATTTCCCACGGATCACGTCGAAGCTGTGCCTGAGGCGGCGAATCTGGATGAAGCGCAGGGTCGCGGTCATGATCAACCCGGTCACCAGGAGCAGACCGACCATCACCGGGAATATTTCGGGCCAGCCCCAGACCGTACCTGACAGGTCGGCCGAAAATTCGTTGAGGAAATCCATGGAAGCCTTTCGGGGGAATCGTACGGCGTATAGCTGCTGGAACTACGAATACACGAATCCGGGCTCCGAAATCAACAGGGATTATGACTCGGGCGGTCGATAGAGCTGTTTCAGCAGATTCAGATCATCCGATTTCAACACACGCACGCCGAACAGAGCGAGCGGATACAACGCGGTCATGACCAGCACCGAAACCAGGAACGCCCCCCAGCCGGCATCCACCGGCAGCCGGTTCAAGCCGATGCCCCAACCGGGAAAAACCACCCCCACCAGCAGGACCGTCATCCCCCAGGCCACGGCCATCGCCACCGGCGGTCCGAGCAGGGCACGCCCGAGCGGCGGACGGTAGTCGGTCCGGTTCAGGTAGAATACGTGCAGCCCGAAGCT
>CBDURF010000227.1:0-4610 GCA_965369705.1 uncultured bacterium | reverse complement strand
GGTGGACGATGGCCTCTGGTTCGACCGGTTGGGTGATGTGGCTGTCATCGACAAGGTGCGCCTGCACGGTCCGCCGCGCTGGAAGGAAGAGAGCGAGACGGCCATCGGGGCGGGCAATCCCCTGAAATTCTATGCCTACATCTTTTTTCCAAAAGATCTCGACACTTCGAAAAAAACACCCCTGCTGGTCTTCCCCCATGGCGGAGTACACGCCGACTTCTCAACCTATTACATCCATATCGTGAGGGAGCTGCTGTCCCAGGGTTACGCCATCGTAGCCCCGGAATACCGCGGCAGCACCGGCTATGGACGCGGGGTCTACGAAAACATCGACTACGGCGGA
The DNA here is from genome assembly GCA_965369705.1 of uncultured bacterium. Taxonomy (GTDB): domain Bacteria; phylum Krumholzibacteriota; class Krumholzibacteriia; order LZORAL124-64-63; family LZORAL124-64-63; genus JAGLCY01. The sequence goes on along the minus strand of CBDURF010000227.1, from coordinate 4,267 downwards.
CTCGAGACCGAAGACAACCACGCCTGCCGCGCCTACATGATCGAGAACTACGATTTCATCGATGCCGGGCGGGTCGGTATGATCGGCTGGAGCCACGGGGGTCTTATCGGCTTGATGAATGCCTTCGCCCACCCCGACGATTACCAATGCGTTTATGCAGGTGTTCCGGTCAGCGACCTGATCGCCCGGCTGGGGTATCTCGATGACGAGTACCGCGCCCTCTATTCGGCCGACTACCACATCGGCGAAACGGTGACCGAAAACATCGAGGAATACAAACGGCGCTCACCGGCATGGAACGCGGAAAAATTGCAGACACCGCTGCTGATCCACACCAATACCAACGATGAGGACGTCAACGTGCTCGAAGTGGAGCACCTGATCCAGGCCCTCAAGGCTGAAGACAAGGAGTTCGAATACGAAATTTTCGAGAATGTACCAGGCGGCCACAGCTTTGACCGGCTCGACGGCAAGCAGGCCAAGGAAATCCGCCTGAAGATCTACAAGTTCCTGGCAAAGCACTTGAATCCGGCCCGGCCCACAACAGATCTTAAGCAATTGCACACTGCCGGTTACCGGCTGCCGGACGGGTCCTAGACTGCCATGGGGGACCCTCTGCTCTACCGGATCAACCGCCACATCGTCCGGTTGGGTATGCGCGCCTACTTCAAGGAAATCGAAGTGGTCGGGCGGTCACGGGTCCCGACCGGCGGTCCGGTAATCTTCGCGTCCAACCATCCCCACTCCATCACCGACAGTCTCGTCCTGGGGCTGGCCGCCGACCGCATGCTCCACTTCGTGGCCCACAGCGGGCTGTTCCGGAACCGACTCAAGGCCTGGTTCATGAGCAACAGCGGGGTCATTCCCGTGTACCGCCCCAAGGACGTCGAAGGGTCCTCCGACAAGAACCTCACCATGTTTTCCGCCTGTTACGAAATCCTGGACCACGGTGGAGCCATCGGGATCTTCCCCGAAGGGACCAGCGCCGAGGAGAGACGCGTCCAGAAACTGAAAACCGGCACTGCCCGTATCGCGCTGGGTGCTGAAGAAAGCGCGGGATGGAATCTCGGCCTGGCCCTGGTTCCGGTAGGCCTGAACTTCGAGAGCTGTTCACGTTTCCGCAGCCGGGTCCTGGTCAAATTCGGGGAGCCCATCGTGCCGGCGCAATGGCGCAAGGATTACGAAGGGGACCCAACCGAAGCCGTGAACCGGATGACGGACCTTCTTCAGAAAGGGTTACGCCGCGAAGTCATCAACGTCGAACAGTCCGAGTACGAAACGTTTGTCCTGGATGTGGAAAAGATCATCAAGGACGACCTGCTCGCCCGCACCGATCTGAAAATCCCGGGAAAATCGGACTACCAGCGTGACCAGGCCGTCACCGCGGAAATCGCTCGGTGTCTGAATTATTACCACGAGCGAAGCCCTGACGTCATTTGGCGGCTCGCCCGCCAGATGAAGGGGTACAACGCCAAACGCCACGTCCTGAAACTCAGGGATGATCTGCTTCGCGAACAGGAAGGCCCCATAGTGCGAAGTGATCTTTGGCGCCTGGTGATCGGGGGCATTGCCGGCCTGCCCTGGGCCCTGTTCGGCCTGGTGGGCAACTGGCTCCCCTACCGTTTGACCGGCTGGTTTGGAAGCCGACTCGCGCCCGACCGGACAAAAATCCATCAAGTTCAGTTCGGCATCGGAGCGGCCCTGTTCCTGGGGTGGTACGCGGCCCTGCTCACGGTGTCTTTTAACGTGTTCGGGACGGCCGCGTCAATCGTTGCCGGTATTGGCCTTCCCCTGGCCGGATTGTTTTCCCGTGAATATTTTCGCTATATGAAAAGGCGACGGCGCATGCTTCGTTTCGCCGGTCTGGAAATCACACTCGGCTTCCGGGTCCAGGAGTTGAGGCTCGAGCGCCGAAACCTGGTCCGCAATCTTGACCGCGCCATGCAGCAGTATCTGCGCGCCATCGAGGAGGAATCATGAGTCCCAGTATGCTGGACATGGCCTCGGTGAGGGAATATCTGGGCAAAAAGCTGCTCTGCCAGGTGACGACACCCGAAAAGAGGCTGGCCCTGACTTTTGACGACGGCCCCAACCCCCACAACACTCCCCTGCTTCTCGAACTGCTGGCCGGCAAGGGGATCAAGGCCACCTTTTTCGTGGTCGGCCGGCGCGTGCGCCAGTTTCGGGACCTGCTGAAACAGACCGCCGATGCCGGCCATGAAATCGGAAACCACTGCGACCACCATGTGCCGCTGTCGTTCCTGCCCCGGTCGATCATCAGCCGGGAACTGGAAGTCTGCGGAAACCTTGTCGAGGGTGTCACCGGGCAGAGACCGCGGTTCATGCGCCCGCCCATGGGCTGGTTCAACGACAAGGTTCTTGAGGTCACGCGCGGGTTGGGTTACGAACCGGTGATCGGCAGCGTTCACCCGCAGGATTCCCGCCAGCCGGGCCTTGAAACCATTCTGCGCCGGGTGCGCCGGCGCGTCGAACCCGGGTCCATCATCATCTTGCATGACGGGGGCTGGCGTATCGGCGTGGACCGCAGCCAGACCCTGGCCGCGGTGGATATCATCACGGACGAACTTCTGGAATCCGGCTACCGTTTCCAGACCCTGAGCGAATTGGTGGATGACGCCCAGAAGGTCATCCTTGCCAAATGATATTGATCGGGTTGAGTTAAGCCAGAAATTCCAAAAGAGACGCGGGCTTCACCACCACCATCCTCTTAGTCTCGGAATTACCCCTCACTTCCAGGCGTTACACTCCACATTCAAATGAGTAGGTGGGGCCGGAATGATCATTACACTTTCCTATTCCTGTATTCCTGTTTTTCGGCCATTATACGACAACTGCCCGAGACCAATATCTCCTGCTGGGAGTCTCCATATGGCCAACAAACCCCACACCCCCCCCTATTCCTGGTCCTCACCCTGATCCTCCTCCTTACCTACACCTCGTCCGCCTCCCCCGCCCCCCCTCACCCCACGATCGGCCTCGCCCTCGGAGGCGGTGGTGGCCGCGGCCTGGCCCATGTTGGCGTCCTGCTTCGCCTGGACGAGCTTCGTATTCCGGTTCACTGCGTCTCCGGCTCCAGCATAGGCGCAGTGGTCGGCGCTTACGTGGCCCTGGGCTTCTCCCCCACCGAGATCGAGCAGATGGTCCTGGCCACTGACTGGCGCCGCCTCCTGGTCGACCGGCCTGATCGCCGTGGCTTGTCCTTCCGGCGCAAGGCTGATACAGCCGAGAACCTCTGGCCCTTCGAATTCGGCATCACCGACAAGGGCCTCGGTCTGCAGCGCGGAATCCTCTTTGGACAGAATTTCACCTTTGTCTTCAACGAGCCCGACCTCTACACCGCCGGGTATGACGGATTCGATGCGCTGCCCATCCCCTTCCGGCCGATCGCCACCGATCTGGAAACCGGTGAGGCCGTCAGCCTGAAACGGGGCAACCTTCTGCGCGCGGTCCAGGCCAGCATGGCGGCGATCGGGGCCTTCCCGCCGGTGCGCATCGACGGCCGCGACCTGGTCGACGGTTACCTGCGCGCCATGGTGCCGGTTGACGCCGTGCGTGAGATGGGAGCCGACAAGGTCATCGCCGTTCACGTGGGCTGGAGCCCCGGGGATTTGCCGCCCGACGGCATCTGGAACGTGCCGACTATCGTCTTGCAGGCCAGCTACATCCCGCTGTTCGATTTGACCCAGGCGGAGAAGGCCATCGCCGCCGGCCGCAAAGCCGTGGACACCCAACTTGAAGCCCTGCTGCCCCTGGCTCTTTCGGAAGAAGACTACGCCGTCTGGCGCACCTCGGTAGGCCGCCGCACCGTGCCTGTGCCCGTCATCACCAAGGTGTCAGTGGATGACCTGAACCACGTGGACCAACGCACCATTCTGAGTCGCATCAAACAAACTCCCGGAGACACCCTGGATTTCGCGGGCCTCACCCGCGACCTGGGCCGGGTTTTCGAATTGGGTATGTTCGAATCGGTGGGGTACAGTTTACCGCGCGAGGACGAGGGTCGTGAGTTGCAGATCCTGCCTGTGGAAAAACCCTACCTGCCGTGGGTCCTGCACTTTGGCGGGTCCTTCCGAATTAATTACCAGAACCGAGGGCAAATCCAGTTTCTGGCCCGTGTGACACGCATGGAGTTCAATCGCTTCGGGGGTGAATTCCGCGGTGACCTGGCCCAGGGCTCGCACCATAGCATCCGCGCCGCGTTTTATCAGCCGCTGGAACCCTCCCGTACCCTCGTCATCGCCCCCGT
>CBDURF010000226.1:0-4648 GCA_965369705.1 uncultured bacterium | reverse complement strand
GGTTTTTGATGTCAAAAGGAACATTGAACACTGCAAGTCTTTGTTGAATATGGCGATGGGCGAAAACGACCCGCTGGCGGGTTTTCTATTTCAACTTGGATATTTTCCGCCCTCCAATCTACATACGTGAGGGAAAATTATCGGCCTTCAAAATACTAAACCATTAATTTTCAATGAGTTATCCATGAAAAGTGCCCCCGGGGGCACTTCTGCCGGCTGCCCGGGCGAAAAATCCAACACTGGATATTGGGGCCAAAGGGTTGGAAATCCCGCCAGACGCAATTTCAGAGGCACAACCAAAAGGACAGGTAAAATATTTTCATCAATGAAAAAGAAAACATATATTAAAGCGTAAAATCTTGGCAACGATGTATAAAACCATCATAAAAATAATTTGCTGGCGGATAGATTTCGAATTATAATGTTAGAGAAAGACATCATAAATTGGTAATTCAGGATTCAATGGGTAAAGAAGGGATCATTGTGACGATTTACGGCATGAGCGACCAGGCCATCCTCACGGAAATCGGCGGGCGTCTGAAACGACGGCGCCTGAACCGGAACCTGACCCAGCAGGAAGTGGCCGACCAGGCGGGCCTGACCCGGATGACAGTGGGGGAGTTCGAGCGGGGGGCATCGAGCAGCATGAAGACCCTGATCCGGATTCTTCGCGTGCTCGAGGCGCTGGAGGAGTTGGAATCGTTCTTGCCCGACACAGGACCCAGCCCCCTGCAACTGGCCAAGCTCCAGGGTCGGCAACGGCAGCGGGCGTCCCGCAAGAGACCGGAACACGAAAAGAGACCGGAACACGAAAAGAGACCGGACCCTGACCCCGGCCGGGAGGATCCCCAATGGTAGAGAAGGTCGACACCGCCCTGATCAGGATGTGGGACCGGTTGGTCGGCGCGGTGGCCTGGGACGACGAGCGCCGATTGGCCACCTTCGAATTCGATCCCGACTTCCTGGACGAGGGTCTGGATCTGGCGCCGTTGAAGATGCCCTGGGCCCAGGCGCGGCGGGCGCAGGCGAGGTTCAACTTCCCGGCGCTCCCTTTTGAAACCTACCGCGGTTTGCCCGGTCTACTGGCCGACGCGTTGCCCGATCAGTTCGGCAACAGCATCATCGACGCCTGGCTGGCCCGTCAGGGCCGCACCGCCGAGAGTTTCAGTCCGGTCGAGCGGCTCTGCTACACCGGACGGCGGGCCATGGGCGCCCTGGAATTCGAGCCCGCGGTGGTCGGGGCCCTGGACGAATCGGTTCCCGTGGAAGTGGGTGAGCTCGTGGTTCTGGCCCGGACCATGCTGGACAACCGTGCCGGCCTTCACGCCAACCTGCAGGATGGCGCGGCGGACGCCCTGCTGGACATCATCCGCGTCGGCACCTCGGCCGGCGGTGGACGGCCCAAGGCCGTCATCGCGGTGAACGACGCCACGGGGGAAGTGCGCTCGGGACAGGTGGAGGCCCCGGAGGGATTCGACCACTGGATCCTCAAGTTCGACGGAGTGCGCGACAGCCAACTCGGCGAACCGGCCGGCTACGGGCGCATCGAGTTCGCCTATCACTTGATGGCCACCGCTTGCGGCATCGAGATGACGGCCTGCCGCCTGCTGGAGGAAAGCGACCGCGCCCACTTCATGACCCGCCGCTTCGACCGGCCCGGAGGCGGAGCCAAATTTCACTTGCAGTCCCTGTGTGCGATGGCCCATTTCGACTTCAACACGGCCGGCGCCCATTCCTACGAGCAGGCCTTCCAGGTCATGCGTGAGCTGCGACTGCCCTATCCCGATGCCGAACAGCAGTTCCGGCGCACGGTGTTCAACATCATCGCGCGCAACCAGGACGACCACACCAAGAACATCGCGTTCCTGATGGATACCGAAGGCGAGTGGCGATTGTCGCCGGCCTTCGACGTTACCTATGCGTACAATCCGTCCGGTGATTGGACCAACCGCCACCAGATGACCCTGGCCGGCAAGCGCGACGGGTTCACGCGGGAGGATCTGCTGACGGTTGGACGGGAGATGAGCATCAAGAAGGGCGGAGACATCATCGCCGAAGTGGGTGCGGCGGTGGGACGGTGGGCGGAGTTTGCGGCGGCGGCGGGAGTGGAGGAGGAGAGGGCCGCTGCCATTGGCGGGACCCATCGGGTGATCTGATTTTCAAGGGGAGAGCCGCAAACGAGTGTCGGCTTCCGAAGTTCCGTGGCGCATCACTCCTTGCTCAACCGTCCCCGCATCGTCTCGGCCGCGTTTTCAAACGCCCGGTTCCCACGTTCGAGCCACGCGCGGTAGATCAGCCAGGCAATCCCCAGCAGCACCATCATGCCCAGAGCCACGGCCCACATGCCGAACCACATCAAACCAAAAAACACTCCAGCGGGCACCAACCATATCAGCGTGGCCAGAAACAACGCCAACCCACCCCCGGCCTGCTCCTTGGAGTCGAAGTTGAAGAACGCGCGCGGCGCCGGCGAATGGATCGAAGTCATGTTGCCGCCGGCGGCCGTCACCAGACACACTGCACCGGCGGCCAACACGGTCGCCAGGGTCAGCATCCAGGCTCCCTTCAAAACCCCCACCACCACCAGCGGGATCAGATGAATCCCGACCAGGGCAAAGTAGGCCAGATTCTTCGTCAACAACACCTGCCGGCCCGTCAGGGGCAACAGCCGATAGCGGTCGGCGCCCAGCCCATCCAGCCCGAAAATATTCAGCGGAATGGCCAATTCGTTGTAGACGATGCTCACTGCCGCCAGAGGCAAAATGTAGGGCAAATGTTCCGGACGAATGAAGATCCAAACCACTGCGGCCAGTCCCATCGCCACACCCAGCAGATGGTCCAGGGTGCGGGTCAGGTAGCGCAGCTCCTTGATCACCAATGGCCCCAACTCGGCAGACAACCCGCGCACCAGACCAATTGACCGTAGGCTACGTTTGCCGCCGGACAAACTGCTCGGCGGGTGCAGCATCACCCGCCGCAGACTGACGACCGACAGCACCGCACTGATGCCCACGGCAAGGCACAACAGGAAAATTCCCCGCTCCACCGCGACGCCTTTCGCGGCGCCCGAGACCCAGACGGCAGGTGAAAGGAGGCGGGCTTTGGCCAACAGCCCTTCACCGGCGTCCGCACTGAGCAACAACCAGCTGCGGTCGAAGATGCTGAAGGTCATCACACCGTCCGTCAGCTCGTAGTCACCGCTGGCGAGCAGAAACGCCGGGACCATCAGAATGAGCACGCCGAGCATCATCATCTCGCGCCCATGACGGGAGGAGAACAGGGCGCCGCCGAAGAGTTCGACACTCCAGGCCAGCAAACTGCTGAAGAGCAGAAACAGCAGTCCGGCGACCAGGCCGGCCACGGGTTCGGCCACCCGCAGTATGGGCAGCAACACACACGCCGACATCCCGACCAGGATCCAATACACCGGCTGGATCAGACGCCCCAGCATGCCGATTGCCAGCAAATTGCCGAGCCCCAACGGATACTGCCCCATGCGCACCGGTTGCAGCCCACGGCCTTCAGCGGTGGTCGTGCCCACCATGATCGGGATGAGAAGCCAGCTCATCAGAACCAGATTCAAGCAAAACTCGAGGACAATCATCCCCCGGTCGGTGGCACCGCTGTTCAGGCTTTTCAAGGCGAACGCGCTGCCGGCCAGCACCGCGAACATTGCCAGGGCGGCCAACAGGATCACCATGGTCGTATTGGCGCCGTGCCACACGCCGCGCTGCTTCTGTTTACGCCACCAAGCCCGCCACATGTACGGCGCCAAGGCCAGGGCGACAGGTCTCACAGCCATGCCAGATCCACTTCGGTGTCATCGGCCGCGTCACCGGCCGCGGTTACGAAGGCTTCTTCCAGGGTGCGGCCCCCGGTAACCAGGTCCGCCAGTGGAGAATCCAGGGCGATCTCACCCTCGACGATGATCGCCACGTGATCGACGAGTTTTTCGATGATTTCCAGGATGTGAGAAGTCATGAAGATGGTCGTGCCCCGCGCGGACATGCGCTGCAGCAGTTTGCGCAGCACCTTGCCGGCCAAGGGGTCGATGCCCTCGAAGGGCTCGTCCAGAAAGAGGATGGATGGGTTGTGGATCAGAGCCAGGGCCAGCGCCAGTTTTTTCCGCATCCCGTGGGATGAGTCGCCGGCAAAAGTGCCCCGGTCTTCCCACAGGCCCAGAACCTTCAACAGGTCTTCGGACCTGGTGTGGGTGTCATCCTTGTTCAGCCCGTGAATGCTGCCGACCATGGTCAGATGCTCCCACAGGGAGAGCCGGTCAAAAAGAGCCATCTCATCAGGCACGACACCGATCAGTCGTTTGGCCGCCAGCGAATCCTTGACGATGGAGTTCCCGGCCAGGACGGCGTCGCCGCGAGTTGGGGCCAGCATGCCGGTGACCATGCGGATGGTCGTGGTCTTGCCCGCGCCGTTGGGCCCCAGAAAGCCAAAGAACGAGCCCTTGGGCACGGTCAGGTCGATGCCCTTGACCGCCTCCTTCTTGCCGAAGGTCTTGGTGAGATCCTTGATCTCGATCGACAAGTCTTCACCGAATCTGTGTGAAAGATGGTGTGCGACGCAACCGGGAAGACGACAAGGCCCCGGCCGTCCCGGTCAGGCACTCGGCCAAGGCCCCTGGATTGTATCC
>CBDURF010000225.1:0-4666 GCA_965369705.1 uncultured bacterium | reverse complement strand
GGTCGAGCGGCACCACACCTTGGGACGTGTGCCGGCTGAGCGGGCGGAGTTGATGCTGGATGCGTTGGCGGCACTGTTGGAAACAAACGCGTTCCCGAGCCAGAAGGGCCCCCGGGGGCACTTCTCCAGCTGGCCGCCGGTGCAGATCTACGTCCACGATAATGCGGAAAACGGTCGAATGACCGTGCAAACCAACGCGGGTGAGCGCGAGTTGAGCCGGGCCGAGTCAGGGCGGATGCGTTGCGACGCAGCCGTTTGCGAACACGGAGACCGAAACACAACGACGATCCCCCCACGAGTTCGCCAGGAGGTGCTGGCAAGGGACAAACACCGTTGCCAGGCGCCGGGCTGCGGGCGGACGCGGTTCCTGGAGGTGCACCACATCGTGTCGCGCCAACGCGGGGGAAGCAATCGTCCCGATAACCTGGTGACGCTCTGTACGGCCTGCCATCGGTTGTGGCATGAGCGGGGAGGCGGGATCGCGGTGGAATTGCCGGCCGATGTGTCGGTGGGAGCACGAACCAAGGCGCCGGATTCCGCCCCGTGAGGGTCAGGATCCCCATCACTTTATTGGGGCCCGGGGTGTAGCTATCCAGGCGACCGCGATTCCGGATGTTCCAAACCGCCCGCTTGGGCTAGAATCGGTGGACCGCTTTTCCAACCGAACCGGGAGCGCCCCATGAATCGTCATCACCTTGTTCTCGTCCTTGTTTCCGTCATCCTGCTCATTGGAGTTTCCGTCATGGCCGCCGACCGCATCACCGGCAAATCTTTCGCCACGCGCAGCGAGGTCATCGCCCCACACGGAATGGCCGCCACCAGCCAACCATTGGCCACCCAGATCGCCCTGGACATCCTGAAAAAGGGCGGCAACGCGGTGGACGCCGCCATCGCTGCCAACGCCGCCCTGGGCCTGATGGAGCCCACGGGCAACGGAATCGGGGGCGACCTGTTCGCCATCGTCTGGGACGCAAAATCAGCGAAGCTCCACGGCCTGAACGCCAGCGGCCGCTCCCCCAGATTGTTGACGCTTGAGGAATTCAGGAAACGAGAGCTGGAGCACATCCCTCCCTATGGTGTTTTGCCCATTACGGTTCCCGGCTGCGTGGACGGCTGGTTCGAATTGCACGAGAAGTTCGGGAAGCTGGACATGACCGAGGTGCTCGCCCCGGCCATCGGCTACGCCCGGGACGGGTTCCCGGTCAGTGAGTTGATCGCCTACTACTGGAGCCTGAGCGTACCCGCCCGCCAGGATCAGCCTTACTTCCTGGAGACCTTCACCAAAGACGGAAAGACCCCGGCCAAAGGGGAGGTCTGGCGCAATGAGCCTTTGGCGCAAACCCTGGCCAAGATCGCCACCGGCGGCCGCGACGAGTTCTACCGCGGCGACATCGCCCGCACCATCGCAAAGACCGTGCAGGACGCCGGCGGCTTTTTGACCTACGAAGACCTGGCCGGACACCGCAGCGAATGGGTCGAACCGGTCTCGGCCAACTACCGGGGGATCGAGGTCTGGGAACTGCCGCCCAACGGCCAGGGCATCGCCGCCCTCCAGATCCTGAACATCCTGGAAACCTTCGACATCGCGGGCATGGGTTTCGGCAGCACCGAGTACGTCCACACCTTCGTCGAGGCCAAGAAGCTGGCCTTCGAGGACCGCGCGAAATTCTACGCCGACCCCGCCTTCGCCGACGTCCCGGTGGCCGGGCTCATCTCCAAGGAATACGCCGCGGAAAGGGCGAAACTGATCGACCCCAGTCGTGCCGCCCGCCGCTATGACACGGGCCATCCCGCCCTTCATGAGGGCGACACCATCTACCTGACGACCGCCGACGGCGAAGGCAACATGGTCTCGCTGATCCAGAGCAACTACCGCGGCATGGGCGGCGGCGTCTGTCCCGAGGGTCTGGGTTTCGGTCTGCAGGACCGCGGCGAACTTTTCAATCTCGAAGAAGGACAGGCCAACACCTACGCTCCCGGCAAGCGGCCGTTTCACACCATCATTCCGGCCTTCGCCACCAGGGGCGGCAAGCCCTGGCTCAGTTTCGGCGTGATGGGCGGCGCCACCCAGCCCCAGGCCCACGCGCAGATCATCATCAACCTGGTGGATTTCGGGATGAACCTGCAGGAGGCCGGCGACGCGCCGCGGATCCTGCACACGGGTTCGAGCCAACCCACCGGTGAGACGATGACCAGCGGGGGCGTGGTGTCGCTGGAATCGGGCATCGGTTACGAGGTGCGCCGCGACCTGACGGAGATGGGCCATCGCCTTCAGATCAACGTGGGTTCCTTCGGGGGCTATCAGGCAATCATGTTCGACGAGAAGCAGGGCGTGTATTATGGCGCCTCGGAATCACGCAAGGACGGCCAGGCGGCCGGGTATTAACCGAAAGGCCGAGTGATGAAATCCCGCAACCTGATTTTGACCCTGGCGGCCCTTGCCCTGATGACCTTTTTCGGGACAAGCGCCGTGGCCGATGATCCGGCGCCGACCCCGACCTTGGAAAGCATCGCCGCCCAACTCGACGGCATCGGCAAGACACTGGACGGCTTCCGCCACCGCATGGACGTTCTGGAAAAGAAAGTGGACGATGGTCTGTGGTTCGACCGTCTGGGCGACATGGCGGTCATCGACAAGGTTCGCCTGCACGGCCCCCCGCGCTGGAAGGAGGAAAGCGAGACGGCCATCGGGGCGGGCAATCCCCTCAAATTCTACGCCTACATCTTCTTTCCCCGTGATCTGGACACTTCGAAAAAAACACCCCTGCTGGTCTTCCCCCACGGCGGGGTGCACAGCGACTTCTCGACCTATTACATCCATATCGTGAGGGAGCTGCTGGCCCAGGGTTACGCGATCGTGGCCCCGGAATATCGCGGCAGCACCGGCTATGGGCGCGGGGTCTACGAAAACATCGACTACGGCGGGCTCGAGGTGGAGGACAATCACGCCTGCCGCGACTACATGATCGAGAACTACGATTTCATCGATGCCGGGCGGATCGGCATGATCGGCTGGAGCCACGGGGGCCTGATCGGCCTGATGAACGTCTTTGCCCATCCCGACGATTACCAATGCGTCTACGCGGGCGTTCCGGTCAGCGACCTGATCGCCCGGCTGGGGTACCTCGATGACGAGTACCGCGCCCTCTATTCGGCCGACTACCACATCGGCGAGACGGTGACCGAAAACATCGAGGAATACAAGCGGCGCTCCCCGGCCTGGAACGCCGAAAAACTTCAGACACCCCTGCTGATCCACACCAACACCAACGACGAGGACGTCAACGTTCTCGAAGTCGAAAACCTGATCAAGGCGCTGAAGGCTGAAGACAAGGAGTTCGAATACGAAATCTTCGAAGACGTGGCCGGCGGACACAGCTTTGACCGGCTCGACGGCAAACAAGCCAAGGAAATCCGGCTGAAGATCTACAACTTCCTGGCGAAGTACCTGAATCCCGCGCGGCCGATCACCGATCTGAAGCAATTGCACACCGCCGGTTACCGGCTGCCGGACGGATCCTAGACCGCCATGCGCGACCCCCTGCTCTACCGGATCAACCGCAATATCGTCCGGTTGGGAATGCGCGCCTACTTCAAGGAAATCGAAGTGGTCGGCCGGTCCCGGGCCCCGACGGGCGGACCGGTGATCTTCGCGTCCAACCACCCTCATTCCATCACCGACAGCCTGGTCCTGGGGCTGGCGACCGGCCGCATGCTCCACTTTGTCGCCCACAGCGGACTGTTCCGGAACCGGCTGAAGGCGTGGTTCATGCGCAATAGCGGGGTCATCCCCGTCTATCGCCCCCGGGACGTCGGAGGGGCCGCGGACAAGAACCTGACCATGTTTTCCGCCTGCTTCGAGATCCTGGAGGGCGGCGGAGCCATCGGGATCTTCCCCGAAGGAACCAGCGCCGAGGAGAGACGCGTCCAGAAACTGAAGACAGGCACGGCCCGCATCGCCCTGGGTGCTGAAGAAAGCGCAGGTTGGAATCTCGGACTGGCCCTGGTTCCGGTCGGCCTGAACTTCGAGAGCTGTTCCCGGTTCCGCAGTCGGGTCCTGGTCAAATTCGGGGAACCCCTCGTGCCGGCGCAGTGGCGCACGGAATTCGAAGCAGACCCCACCGCAACAGTGAACCGGCTGACGGATCTGCTTCAAGAACGGTTGCGCCGCGAAGTCGTCAACGTCGAACAGTCCGAGTATGAGAGGTTTGTTCTCGATGTAAAAAAGATCTTCAAGGACGAGCTGCTTGAGCGCACGGACCTGAAAATTCCCGGAAATTCAGCCTACCAGCGTGATCAGGCCGTCACCGCCGAAATCGCCCGATGCCTGAACTATTACCACGAGCGCAGCCCTGACGTCATCTGGCGGCTGGCCCGCCAGATGAAGGGGTACAATGCCAAACGCCACCTCCTGAAGCTGAGGGACGATCTGCTTCGCGAGGAGCAGGGCCCCCTCGTGCGAAGTGAGTTATGGCGCCTGGTGATCGGGGGTATCGCGGGCCTGCCCTGGGCCCTGTTCGGCTTGGTGGGAAACTGGCTCCCCTTCCATTTGACCGCCTGGCTCGGCGGCCGCCGCGCATCCGCCCGGACCCAGAACCATAACGTCCAGTTCGGCGTCGGGACGGGCCTGTTTATAGATAGGAAGAGCCCCCGTCAGAACACCAGT
>CBDURF010000224.1:0-4666 GCA_965369705.1 uncultured bacterium | reverse complement strand
CATCACCATACCGGCCATATAGTCCCACAAGCTGGCCAGGACGGCCTTGGTATACGCGTTCGGGCTGAGGAAGAACAGGTTGAAGTCCGCCCGCTCCCCCTCCCTCCGCTGGCTGGGATTTTCACCCAGGGCGGTCACGGTCATCAACCGTTTGGCGGCCCCGCCGGACATGAAGGTGTTGATGCAGGACCCCCCGGTAAGCAGGGGTTCCTCACCGGCCTCGGCCACCATCGCTTCCAGCCGCCGCAGGTCGTCCGGATTGCTCACCACCCTGATCTTCTGGGCCTCCCGGTCGAACCAGCGGTAGCCCGGAACGTTCTCCCGGTCCCCGTAGAATATCCCCGCCTGGACCGCCGGCGTATTGGACGGGATGCCGCACTGCCACCCGAAGAGGTGATGGCTGCCCTTGGCGAGCATGGCCGACACCGTCGGCATGCGTCCGTTGTTCAGGGCCTGGCGCAGGATGGGCAGGGACACGCCGTCGGTCTGCAGCAGCAACAGGCCGCGCAGGGGTTTTCGTTCAGGCCGCGGGGGACCGACGCGACGGGCGATCCGGTAGATGATCGACTGGTAGAAAGGGTAGGCATCATCCAGGCCCAACCACCCGGTGATGGCGCCGGAAATGGCCGTCATCACCAGGGTGCCCACCAGGGCCTCGCCGTAATTGGTGATGTGGAAGGGGTGCTCGAACATGGCGCTGAGGTACAGGATCAAGCCGTTGAACAGCAGGGTCGGGAAACCGATGGTCAGCACGTTCAAGGGCAGGGTCAGAAACAGGAGCAAAGGGCGTAGGACAATCAGCAGCACGGTGAATATCAGAGGCAGGCGCAACAGGGAGAGCCACCAGTCGGGATGACTGGTGTCGATCCTGAAACCGGGCAAAATGAAGGTGACCAGCATCAGCGCCAACCCGGTCACGATCCAGACCAGGACGTATCGTCCCAGGATATTCGGGAGTTGTTTCGCGGCCGCCCCCCCGGTTCGCCGCCGCTAGCTTGCGACGGCCGCCCTGAGGCGCCGCACCGTACGCGGGGCGCCCACCAGTTCCATGACCTCGAAGATGCCCGCGCTGCGGGATTGCCCGGTCAGCGCCACCCGACTGGGGTGGATCAGTTGCCCGGCCTTGACGCCCAACTTTTCGGCGGTGGACCGGATCACTTCCTCGAAGGCGCCGGCCGCCTGGGGCGCGGCCGGATCCAGTCCCTCCTCGATGGCGTCGGCCAGGGCGGCCATCAGGGGCCGCGCCTCGTCGGTTGCCACATGCTCGGTCCAGGCTTCCTGGTCCACGAAGTGGTCGTCGCTGAAGAAGAACCCGATCTGCTCGGGCAGCGTCACCAGGCTGCTGAAGCGGTTGCCCAGCGTGCCCAGCACCCGGGCCAGGTAGGCGTCCGTCGAATCGGCGCCGTGGATGCGCCACTCGGGATCCAGGGTCCAGCCCCGCTCCCCGATGATGGGCCTGGCCAGTTCCAGGCGCTCGTCCGCCGACAGCCGCTTGATATGTTCGCTGTTGATGTGGTTCAACTTGTCGTAGTCGAAGGCCGCGGGGCTGCTGTTGACCTTCTTGAGACTGAATTTCTTGATGATGGCCTTGGAGGTCATCACCTCGTCGCCGCTGCCCCCGGGCGACCAGCCCAGCAGGGCCAGGTAGTTGAGCATGGCCGCGGGAAGGATACCCAACTTCTGGAACTCCTCCACGCTTGTGGCGCCGTGACGTTTGCTCAACCGTTTCTTGTCCTGACCCAGGATCATGGGCATGTGCCCGAATTTTGGCGGTTTCCAGCCCAGCGCCTCGTAGATCAGGATCTGGAACGGCGTGTTGCTGACGTGATCGTCCCCGCGCAGGACGTGGCTGATGCCCATGGTGTGGTCGTCCACCACGACGGCGAACTGGTAGGTCGGGAATCCGTCGGCCTTGAACACGACCCGGTCCACCAGGACCTCGTTCTGGAACTCACGCTTGCCCACGATGACGTCGTACCAGAAGGTCACGCCCTCTGCGGGGGTGCGCAGGCGCCAGGCGAAGGGCTTGCCCTCCGCTTCGAGCGCCGCGGTCCGGTCGGAGGCGAGGTCGCGGCAGTGACCGTCGTAACCCTCCCAGTTGCCGCCGGCGGCGCACACTGCTTTTTCCCTGGCTTCCAGGTCTTCGGCGCTGCAGTAGCACTTGTAGACCTGTCCGGCCGCCGCAAGCTTTTCCAATTGTTTCCGGTAGATATCCAGCCGCTCGGACTGCAGGTAGGGACCGAAATCGCCGCCCACGCCCGGCCCTTCGTCCCAGTCCAGACCCAACCACTCCATTCCCCTCAGAATCGCCGCGTACGATTCCTCGGTGCTGCGTTCCTGATCCGTATCTTCGATGCGCAGCACGAAGACACCGCCCTGGCTGCGGGCATAAAGCCAGTTGAACAATGCGGTGCGCGCGCCGCCTACGTGTAAAAATCCGGTCGGGCTGGGCGCGAAGCGGACGCGGGGCTGGTTTGGGTTGCTCATGAAAGCGCAGGACCTTTCGGATTTCGGGTCATCGTCAGGGTTGAATGTGGGGTCGCGGCCGTACCATGTCCTCGGGAAGGGGCTCGCCGATCTTGGCTGGATCAAGGTGGAGGGCCAGCTGTCCCATATCCATACCGTACACCTGGGAGCAGGCCTGGTCGAGGTCCATGCCGGCGGCCGCCAGGCCCAGGAACTCCCGCAGGGCCGTCAGTCCCCCTTCGTGCTCGACGAGCTGCCACACCATCAGGAAGGAGCTGTAGCTGGCTCGGCGGAACATTTCACGGTCTTTTTCCGCGTGGGAATCGACACCCCTGACCAGCAGGGCGTCGACCAGGGCCGGCGCCAGCAGGACCGGGCCGTCCATGCGGAACTCGGCCATGTAGCTGAACAAATGCACCCCGTCCTCACCAATATATTCCACGATCCCTAGATGAAGCCAGGGAGGAAGATCCACTTCGAGGGCCTCCTGCAGGATCCAGTCGGTAACCAGCATGAAGGCCGCGTGTCCGACCAGGGTCCGGCTCATCAGCTGGGGAAAGGGCTGCATGATGCATTGGTCCCCGTCCAGGGCATAGAATCGCCAGACCCCCAGTCCGGTCAACTCGAGGTAATGCTGGTTGTTGTCGGGATTGACGATCGTCAGGGTGTCCGCGGTCGCCAGACCCAGCAGGCCGGGCACAACGTTATAGGCCCAGTCCATCAGCTCCAGGAACTGGATCATATCGCAATCCTTGTACCCGGGGTGGTGCTGCAACACGAACTGGCCATAACTCTTCTGGTCCGGCTCGATGATCAGACCTTCCCGCCGCAGCGGCTGGCGCATCTCGCACAAGGCGCCCGGGCCATAGGTGCGGCCCTCCGGATCGGTCAAAACTTCCCAACTCGGCCAGGTGTAGGCATGCATGTGATCCGGGAATCCCGCCACCGCCAGCTCGTCGGAAGAGCAGCGGGGAAAGACCGTCTCGGGCGTCAAAGGCGGCAACTCGCTACAGTGGATCTGGGCCCCCGCCCCCCCGGCCAAAAAGACCGTCAGGGAAAAGACCAGGGCTGCCGAAAAACGAAAAATCATCTAGTTACCATCCTTGAGGACCTGGGCTTTCTTGTACCATTCGGTAGTCTGCTTCTTGTCGCCCAGCTTGTCGTAGACCAGGCCGATATTGTTGAAGAGGTTCGCCGTCTCCTGGAACTCCATGGCCATGTCGAAGGCCTCCAGGGCCTCGTCGTACCGGCCCAGGTAGTAGTAGGAAAGCCCCTGGCTGTAGTAGGCCCGGTAGGATTCCCCGTCCTGTTCGATCATCTTGTCGAAGGACTCCACGGCTTCCTCGTAGCGCCCCATGTCCATGTAGGTCAACGACAGATTGTAGCGCGCCTTCACGTAGGTCGGGTCCATTTCCAGGGCCGTTTCGTAAGCCGCAATGGACTTGTCGTACTGCTTGCTTTTCATGGCCACGCGGCCGAGATGGAACGCCAGCTTGGGGTCGGACTTGAGTTCCAGGGCCTTTTCGTACGGTTCGATGGCCTGGGAATACTGCTTGGTCGTCTGCAGGCACTGGGCCAGGGCCAGCCAGGCCTGGAACATCTCGGGGCGCTCGCGGGTCACGGTGCGCAGCGAGGGAATCGCGGCGTGGAATTTCTTCTCGCGAATGAGGCTAACCGCGTAATTGTAGACGACTTCGGGCTTGGCCCCCTCGCCGAGTCCCTGTTTCAGCCATCTGCTGGCTTCCTGGTCGTTGCCGAGACGGATGTGGAGGTTGCCGATGGCCACCCGCACGTCGTCGATCTTCTCGATCTCGTAGGCCTTTTCGTAGGCCGCCACAGCCTCTTCCAACTTCCTGTTCTGTTCATGAACCTTGCCGGTAGCGATCCAGGTACCGGCCTCGTCCGGATGGTCGGCGCGAGCCAGGCGGGCGGCCACCCCCGCGTCCAGGATCTTGCCCTGCTTGATGTAGACATCCACCAGGCGGGGCAGCAGATCGTCCCGGTCCGGCGCCAGTTCATAGGCGGACTTGTAGAGACTGGCCGCCTCGGCCTCCAGGCCCGACTGCTCCATGAGCTTGCCGTCGTCAACCATCTGCTGGATCCGGTTGTGCACGATCGACCTGGCCTCGAGGTAGCCGTCCTCGGCCTCCGGCTGGTCCAGGGTCTCCCTGTCGCTTATGAAAGTCACCGCGGGCGGGGT
>CBDURF010000223.1:0-4694 GCA_965369705.1 uncultured bacterium | reverse complement strand
CATCCTGGCCGGGGCGGTGCTGATCGCCGCACTGGTCGCGGCGGTCGTGGGGGCGTTGGTCTTTTTGCCCAAGCTGCTGTAATAATTGTTAGGCGAGATGGATCATGAAGGTTGTCAACATTCACAGCCGTGAGTACCCGGTTGCATCAGACGAACTGGGTCGCTTGGTTGATACACTTGCGTCGGCTGACGATCAATTGTGGCCTCACCGGCTGTGGCCCCGAATGAGGTTCGATAAGCCACATTCGGTTTCCGCAAGTGGTGGGCACGGTCCCATTCGATATTTTGTCGAAGAATATGTAACCGGGAAACGGATCGTGTTTCGATTAACCGGACCCAATGGTTTCGACGGGTATCATGGGTATGATGTTATTGAATTGGGAAAAAACAATACAGAGTTGCGTGAAACGCTGGAGATGAACACTCGAGGGATGGCTCAACTGTTATGGCCACTGTTGTATCGTCCGCTGCATGACGCCTTGATCGAGGACTCGCTCAGCTTCGCTGAACTACGATTGAATCTTACACCAACAGTTTCAAGTTGGTCTTGGTGGGTAAAGTTTCTGCGCTGGGCGATGTCTGGAGGAAAGAGTCGACAACAGAGAATTGCTTGAAATGCCTGCACCAGGTCCCTGGGGGGGCAATTGGCCGGAACAAGTCCTTGAAAGGAAACAACCGGGAACCCTTCGGCTTGGCGGCCTGGGGTTCCCGGTTCCCGGCTGGTCCGCCTCCTGCGGTTCCGGCCGTAAGCTGACCTTCGGGTCCTACTTCTTGTCCAATTCCTTTTTAAGTTCCTTCAGTTCTTGGTGCATCTTGTCGAGTTCCTCGCGCATCTTCTGGAACTCGCCCTCGGCATCGTGCAGCTCTTCCAATTTGTGGAACTCATACGCGCCGTGAGGTGCGCCACGCCGGATCACCCGCACGTCCACGTCGCCGTGGTGGCCGAAGTGTTTCAACCTGCGGGGGGTGGTGTGAAAGGAGAAGTGGTCGTCGTCTTCACCGATGATCTGGAGGTGTTTGCCGAAAGTGTCCTCGGGCATTTCGCCCAGCGTGATGCTCAGTTCCTTGTTCTTGCCCTTGCGCATGACCTTGAGGGCCATCTGCTGCTCGGGCTCCGTGTCGGCGAGGGCTTTGTGCAGAGCCTTGGTTGAATCGATATCTTCCTCACCCATCTTGACGATCACGTCGCCGGCCTTCAGACCCGCCTCGGCGGCCGGGCTGTTCTCGACGACCTCGGTCACCAGGGCGCCCTTGCCGTCCTCGACTCCGAAGTACTCGCCCATCTGCTCGTTCAAGTCGTCCAGGTGGACACCCATGTAGCCGCGGTCGCTGTCGAAGACGAAGGCCATTTTATTGCCCACGGTCCAGGTGAAATCGTCGTCCTCGGACATGAAGAAGACATTCTTTTTCTCGTGTTTTCCGATTTCGACATCGAGGCTCTTGTTCTTGCCGTTGCGCAGGACGACGATCTCGACCTTGTCGCCGGGGCTGGCGCCGCGCACCGCCTTGACCAGGTCCTTGTTATCGGAGATGGTCTTGCCGTCGAATTCGAGAATGACGTCGCCGTCTTCGAGCCCGGCCTTCTCGGCGGGACTGTCGTCGACGACCTCGTTGATCATGACCCCGGACTTGTCGCCCATCTGCAGGGCCTTGGCCATGCTGGGGGTCAGGTCCTGAAGCATGACGCCCAGATATCCCTTGTCTTGGTCGGCCTGGGCCGTCGTTACGGTGACCAGGAGGGCGATGCTCAACATCAGCACAAGCGTGCGTTTGGCAGCCGGAAACGCGAACATGGTAAATCCTTTCGGGAGGCGAACCGCTCAGGGGGGATACGGATCGATAGCCCCTGATACCGTGAAACAGGGGCCGGGGTTCCACTTTCCCCCGTTTTTTCCCCGAATCCGCATATTGGATAAACCGCCGGCGATTTCCGCCGAAAACAACAATAGGTCATACTTCAACGAGTTACGGAATCCGGAGGAGCCGCAGGCAGGCCGTTCGGAAAATAGCGAGGCGCGCATCATGGCATTCATCAACTGGACGGAAGAATTCATCACGGGGATCGAGAGCATCGACGACCAGCACCGCCATCTGGTGGATCTGGTCAACAAGTTCGAGGAAGCCAGCCGCCGGGGCAGGGGATCCCGGATCATGTCCGAGATCCTCAATGATCTGGTGGGTTACACCCAGGAACACTTCGCCCATGAGGAAAAGATCATGGAGGAGTGCGGTTTCCCGGGGTTGAAAAAGCACATGGCCCTCCACCGCCAGCTCCTGCAGAAAATCGAGCGTTTCCAGTACGAATTCGCCGCCGAAGGACGCCGGATCACCGTCGATGTCCGCGAACTCCTGCGCTACTGGGTCCGCTCCCACATCCTGCAGGACGACATGGCCTACGCCAAGCATCTGGAGCAGTCACGGGTCCTCTCCTGATGGTCGACTGTCGTTACTGCTTCTTTTCCTGGAAATTCAGAATGGTCTGCAGATTTTGCCTGGCCGGTTCGAAATCCGGATGTTTCCGGATGATTTCCTTGAGCATGGCGATGGCCTGTTCGGGCTTTCCCTCCTCCATGTAGGTAAGGGCCAAGCCGTTTAGGGCGGTGGGAAAATCCGGTTGGATCTTGAGCGATTCCTGGAAGTTATGGCGAGCCTCGATGATCTGTCCCTGCTGGGCGTGGATGCGTCCCACGTCGCAAAGAAAAGCCGGGCCTTCCCGGTCCCCGGTCGGCCAGAAGACGACGACCGCCAGCAGCGCCGCGAGCCCCAGGTGAAGGGGTGATTTCCAGAAGCGCGGACTGCTCAGGGAAACTCCGGCCCAAACGGCGAGGGGAATCAACAGGGGCAACCGGTTGCGGGTGCTGACCCAGAATATCAGACATATAAAAATGACGGTGGCCAGGGGAATCAGCAGGACGAGGTCCCGATCGCCGCGACGCCGGACAGCCTCGATCCCGGCCGGCAGGGCAAGCAGCCAGAAAAGTCCCAAAGAGGGGATCAGCCACCGACCCGGCCCGGATTTTTCTCGCACCCAGGCGACCACGAAGTTGTTTTCCATCTCCCGCCAGGCCAGCAGCAGGCGGACCTTGTGCAGCCCCAACCTGAAGGCGCGGCCGGGATCGCCGACGAGATCACTCCATCCCTTGCCGAACCAGTAGGTCGAAGTCTGTCGCCAGTTCAGGGTCCGGCCGGTTTCCGCCTGGGCCAGCTGGCGGGATCCCGCCTGCATTTGACCGATATAGGTGGGAAAACCCGGGGGAAGCGAAAACCGGCCGTCCGCATCCTGGAAATTCCCCAAGTAGAAATTGACCCCACCGTTGGCGGATATGGGAATGGGTTCCCCGCCGACCTTCCAGTTGTGGATGGTCACTGGTGAGATCGTGACAACCAATGCCGCCAGAACGAGCCCGAGGGATCGATAGGGCACGGAGCCGGCCGCTTTTCCCCGCCACCACAGCCAGATCAGGATAAAGGCGGCCAGGAGCAGGTTCTGCGGACGGTTGACGGAGGCCAGGCCCAGTGCCAGACCCAGTCCGAGGAAAACCAGATTCGACCGGGTCCCGGCCTGGAGATCCGGATCCAGGCATTCGATCAGCAGGTTCAGGATCACCACCAACAGGAAGAGATTCAGCGCGGTCGGCAGCAGCCACCCCTCGTACCAGATGGTCGGGGCGAAGAGCAGGACGAGCACCCCGGCCAGAAGTCCGGCCCGGGGACCATGAAGCCGGCTGCCGAGTCGGTGGATGCCCAGCACGGTTCCCACGCCGAACAGGGCCTGGACGATGGTGACCGCCCAGATGCTGCCTCCGTCCAGACGGTAGAGAAGGGCGGTCAGAAAGGGGTAAAGCGGCGGCATGAAAAACGGAGCGCCCTCCAACCCGAAGCCCTGGCCGGCGATAAGGGCCCGCGCCCACTGGTCAAAGATGGCGGCATCGTTGATGGGCTGGTGAAACAGCGGGTCGTGTCCCCGGCGCCATAAAATGACGGCTGATCTGAGGACCACCGCGGCCAAGGCCAGGAAAACGGCGACCCGGACCGGATACCGGGAGGGCTGGTTGTTCGGGTCCTTGCCCGGATGAACCATCGGTTGATTCATGCCATTCGACTTTCGCCTGCAAAGAGGAGAAGCTGTCCCCGCCAAGGAGATCGGCATCCCCGGTGGGTGGGAGGGGCGAATCCGCTGAAGGTATGCTATCACACCCGGAGCGGGCCGGGCAACGCGGGATTGCTGACCCGATTCCAGGAAATGACCTATTAAACAACTGGCAATTAGGACATTTTTGTCTTGTTTGCAAAATTCTTCATGTCATACTGTAGCCGAATATTTTTTGTGACTCTGTCGGCGTCGCAAGGGTCCGCCAACGCAATTCCTGCGGGCCCGGCCAGCCGGCGACTGGGAGGATGACTGATGCTCAGAAAATTGGTAATTCCGGCAATCCTAGTGACGATTTTCGCAGGTTCCGCCCTGGCCCTTCCCTCGGATTGCGAGGAGTGCCACGCGAAGATCACCCCCAATCTCGTCGTGGATTTCAACCGGGGCGTGATGTCGAAGGAGATGGATTGCACCGGCTGTCACGGTGACGGCCACCAGGGCAATGACGACGTGGACAAGGTGCTTTTGCCGACCATCGAAACCTGTGCCGAATGCCATGAGGACCAGGCCAGCCAATACCTGGACGGCAAGCACGCCCTCGGCC
>CBDURF010000222.1:0-4752 GCA_965369705.1 uncultured bacterium | reverse complement strand
ACCGCGGCCAGCCCGCTCAGGTAGTTCTGGTTGCCCAGGGTGCTGATGCCGAGGGGATACCCGGAAGCCGCTGGCGCACCGGGCAGCAGCCCGGCGATCTGGGTCAGGCCGTACACCGAGATGATCACCCCGGAGGCCACCACGGTGGTGAGCGCCAAACGCATCCGCGCCGGATTGTCGATGGTGATGGCGGTCTGGAAGATCACCGCCAGCCACAGGGCGGTCAGAAGCACAGTCCGGAAAACCAGGCCGACGTGGTGGGCCTGAAGGGCGCTGACGACCAATACCAGGAGCAGGGAAGCCCCGGCGGCCAGGAGCCGGGCGGGCGGTCGCCGGATCGGCCGGTCCATTCCCAGGCGCCAGGCCAGATTGCCCAGCCAGCAGGCGCCGGCCAGGGCGAGCAGGGTGAACTTGGCGGCGTCATAAGAAGTGCTGCCCGGCCAGAAGGCGACGGGCAGCACCAGGAGAACGACCATCAGGACGAGGCGGTCAAACCTCATCTAACGAGACTCATCTTCGTCACCGATCCGATGGCCCGGCCGTCCACATAGAGCCTGGCGAAGTAGGATCCGCTCGGCGAGTTGCGTCCGTGCCGATCGCGTCCGTTCCAGATCACTTCCTGCCGGCCGGCCTGGTAGTGCTCTCCGCCCAGGACGCCGTACAACTCACCCCTGACGGAGTAGATGCGGATCTCCGCAACCGCGGGCCGCGGCAGGTCGAAATGGATGGTCGTCATCGGATTGAACGGGTTGGGATGCACCCCGACCTCGTAGTTCATGCCGGGCATGTCCTCCACGCCCGAGATCATGTTCGGGGTGCGGATGACGAAGGGCACCGGATAGTTGCCCACTTCGACTTGAAGGTTGTCCTGGTTGCGCATGGACATCACTACCACCCGGTTCTCTTCGGGCAGGTAGATCTGGTAGTCCATGTCCTCGGGCCAGTCGGCGCT
Source organism: uncultured bacterium (assembly GCA_965369705.1). GTDB lineage: Bacteria > Krumholzibacteriota > Krumholzibacteriia > LZORAL124-64-63 > LZORAL124-64-63 > JAGLCY01. The sequence continues at coordinate 3,800 of CBDURF010000222.1, read as the reverse complement.
GTTCCAGCTGAGAACCACCGTGCCCGGGTTGCTGGTCGTGATGACGGCGTTCCAGGCCAGTGGGTCCTCGCTCTGGGGCATGATGTCCCGCGAGAAGTAATCGCCCGCCGCCAGATTCCATTCCGGCCTGACGAAAGCCAGCCGTGAGCCTCCAGTGGGGCTGGACGGAGGTTGCGGCATGTCGAACCGGGAATCGAACCCCGTGGTCGCTTCGGGATTGAGACCCATGACGATGGTCTTTTGGCGAAGGTCGGCGTCCGTCATGGTGATCTCGGTTTCCCAGACATAATTGACGATGGAAAGCCCGGATATCTGGGCGGACAGCCGCACGGGCAGGACCTGGAAGTTGGGCCAGTCGAACCAGAGGGACGCGCCGTTGACCAGCGCGTTGACCCAGTAGCCGTTCCAGGGCCGCAGATCGACGGCGTTGAAGTAATCACCCGTCGGGTTGTCGTAGGACAGCACGCCCATGGAGACCAGGCCCAGCACGATGGCGTCCTGCCACGGATAATCCATGCCGCCGTACCGAACGTGAATGCCTTCGAACGGCGCGGGGAACCACAGGGGATTGCCGATCATGTTCCAGCCCTCGACCAGCGGAATTTCGACACCGCTGAGGGCCGGGTCGCCATTCATGGTCCAGTTGAACCCCGTGTCGGTGGCGATCCAATATCCCTGGCCGGTGTTGGCCGTGTCGCCGCCGCCGAGGATTGCGTACCCGCTGGGGCCCATGTACCCGAACAGATAGGCGTATCCCGGCGCCTGGTTCAGGATCACCTCGTCAAAGGTGTTCAGACCGGGACCCGGTATCAGGGGCATGCCGATCATGGACCAGCCCATGTCGAGATACCGGGACGTCGGGTCCGGGTCGGGAGCCGAGGACACCCCCACGGTGAGCTGGAAATGGTTGACGCCGGACCCCTCCGCGGTGAAGACGTACGACAGGCTGGGAAACAGGTCGAAACTCTGGCCCGTCTGCATGTCCCGCAGATGGAGGCCGATGTTGTCCGCACCGGTGAAGCTGGGGTCGAAGTTGAGCGTCACCGAGCCGGACTGGTCTGTTTCCACCATCAGTGGCCAGGTTTTGGCGTCGGCCAGCGGATCGTAGATGGCCCTGATGTCATTCCTGAACCGGGGTCCCAGCGGCCAGGTGGGATGGTTGAAACTGGCGGTTACATAGTTGGCCGGAGGCGGACCGGGTTCCGGGATGTCGAACGAAGAATCGTAGCCGTCGGTGGCCATGTTCAGGGTCCCGGCCCGGTTGCCCAGATCGGTATAGCCGCCCACGGCGGCGTTGACGTCGACGTAGAATGCCCCGGGCCCTGAGGTGTCGGTCCCGATCATGAGATCGAACGTGCGTTGGGTGGTTCCCTCGGGCACCCAGTAGGAATGGATGGCCGTAGTATTGAGGTCCATGACGGCGCCGCTGGTGTTGTCACGTAACTTGTAGTCGAAGGACGCGGGCGTGCCGAAGCTGGGATTGAAATCCACGGAAACCATTTCGCCGCCGGACTGAGTGGAAGTGGCGGTGGCCACGAACGTCCATTGCTTCATTTCCAGGGTGGGATCATAGGATTCCTTGACGTCCTGCTTGTAGTTGTCCCCGGCGGGGTTGCCCCACTCCGGATGGGGGAAGGTCAGGGTGGTGTTGGCGTCGATAAGATCATAATCGACATCGAATCCGTCCGTTGCTCCAGGGGCGGTGCCGGCCAGGTTGTCGAGATCGCCCTGGAAGGCGATGTCGACGGTCATGTCCAGCTCGGGCAGTGGATCGCAATACACCAGGGGCGTACCGTACATCCGCGCCACGGGAAGCAGATGATCCCCGGAAATGGGATACATGGGAATCAGGGGCGGCCCCGAGCAGTCCTGGTAGGCCATCTCGCCGGGAAGGCTGGGCATATCCGTGGGCTGGAGGAAGAAGTCGCCCGGGATCGTGTCTACCTTTAAAATCACGAATTCCATGAACACGAATTGATCGTTGACCGCAGGTTGGCAGGTACCCACGCCCACGATGAAATCCTCCCCGTTTCCTATATTGATGGAGCCGGGGGGCAGAATTGTATTGAGAAGAAAGGTGTTGGGCGGGAGTTTCAGCTTGAATTCGAAGGCGTTGAATCCGTTGGGCGCCGTTGGGTTGAGCAACCTGACCTGCAGGTTGAGCGGCACGACCGCCGGCCCATTGTAATTGATGTCCCCGTTGTCGAAGACCACCGCGATGAGGTTCGGGTCCGTGCATTCCAGCTGGGCTGTGGCGGGACCGGGATTGACCATGGCCAGGACCAGGCCGACCAGAAAAACAATGAACCCTGACTTGCGCATTTTGATTCCCCCCGAAAGACGTGAAATGGAGCCGATCGGATATCCATTAATTCCCGAAAATTCCATGGATCAATGATACAGGCTTTTGATACCTCCCCACGACGTGTTGACGACATCCACCTCGTCCGCGAGGCGGAGTTCCCAGAAGAATACCAGAAATGACGAGGATACCGGAAATGAAATGCTTCCCGGAACGACGATCTTTTCGAAATTGGCGCCGGACCCGAAGAAATTGAGTTCATAGGGCGCCAGACCCGGCTGAGGCTCCCTGATGGTGATGGTACAGAGGCCGCCGGTGGCGGTGGACAGACCCATTTGCCAGAGTTCGATCCGGTCGCTGGTCAGGTTGCCGACGGGGCGGAAATCCTGGAGCCACTGGTTGGGCAGATTGGCTGGCGGATCGAACATGGCCAGATAAGTCTCAAAAGGAGTGTCGGGCACGGGGGGAGGAGCGGGGATGTCGTGGTGGTCGAGCCCCGCCAGAGCGTCGTCGCGCAACCCGAACACATGGGTGGCGGAAGTGACGCCATCCAGGGAAACTTCATAATTGAAGGTGAGTTCCTGTCCCAAACCGACCCCCGCAGCACCAAAAACCAAAAGGATGAATGCGGCTATCGTCAGTAACAGGCTTGAGGATGAATGCTTCATGATGTCGAGCTTTCAAGCCATGATTCTTCAAGTTGTTATGGACTATAATTGAACCGTATTTGAGGAAAAATGTCAATTGATGAATTTATGTAACTTCATGCGGCCGGGCTTTCAAAAAACCCAACGCCGGGTTCACCGGGGAAGGTGGTCCTGGATGCTTGCCACGAAACCCCGGATTTCATCGCGGACCCGGCGGTAGGCAGCGAGGGCCTCTTCCTCGGTTCGCGCCGCCTTGGCCAGCAGGGGCGGGTCTGCGAATCCGTGGTGAACGAGTGAGGTGGGGCCGGAAAACACCGGACAGCTTTCCCGGGCGTTGTCGCATACGGTGACCACGTAGTCGAAAGGGATATGGAGCAGGTCGTCGACCAGCTTGGAACGGTGGCCTGAAATGTCGATCCCGGCCTCGCTCATGACCTGGACCGCCCGCTCGTTCAGTCCATGCGTCTCCACGCCCGCGGACCAGGCATCAAGGAAATCGCCCTGCAGGGCCTTGGTCCACCCTTCGGCCATCTGACTGCGGCAGGAGTTCCCGGTACACAGGAACAGAATCTTCAGTTTGGACGGGGTCGGGGTCATCAAGGACCTTTCGATCAATGTTCAGGGGGACTCGCCGGCCATGCCACGGCCGGCCAGGTAACCCGTGGTCCAGCAGGACTGGAAATTGAAGCCGCCGGTAACCCCGTCGATATCCAGCAGTTCCCCGGCCAGGTACAGACCGGGCCGGATGCGGCTGGCCATGGTCTGGAAGTCGACCTCCCTCAGAGGTACTCCGCCGCAGGTGACAAACTCTTCCTTGAAGGTGTCCTTGCCCGTGACCGCAAGCCGGGTGT
>CBDURF010000221.1:0-4847 GCA_965369705.1 uncultured bacterium | reverse complement strand
GGAGGTGGAAGCGTATTTGAGGTGTCGGCTGTGGCGCCGGCTGAAGCGCCGACCCAGGTCCGGGATTCGACCCCGTGATTCCAGGGTGTCGCCGCGCAGGAGACATTTTCTCATGGCAGTCACGAGGACAAGGTCGCACTGCCAACACATGCCATTACCCGCCAGTTGACACCCGAACGAACGGGAACTATCCTGCTGGTGACCGTTGGGGGTGGCTGTCCCGCAAAAAATGGGATTCAGCCTGAGAAAAACCCTTGGAACCTGAACCGGATCATGCCGGCGTAGGGAAACGGGCCGCACGAGGCGCCTTCCAAAACAACGGAGGCGCCGTTTTTTGTGGCTTTCACTTTCTCCGCCTGGCCAACCTTTCGAGGTGCCAGCAATGAAACGCGAATTTTTCCCCGTCCTGTTCCTGATTTTCGCCGGGACCGCTTTCGCGGAAACCGAGACCGATCCCGAACGAATCTACGAAGGCGACGAAGTCGTCGTCACCGCCAGCCGCTACGACGACGACACCCGCATGAACGTCACCAATATCACCCACGAAGAGCTGCAGCTTCGTGAACCCGATCTCGAGCTGCCGATGCTGCTGCAGGGCATCCCCGGCGTCTTTTCCTACAGCGACGCCGGCAGCGGTCTGGGCTATACCTACCTGAAGATCCGCGGCTTCGACCAGCGTCGCGTCGGTGTTCTGTTCAACGGCATTCCCCTCAACGATCCGGAAGACCACCAGGTGTGGTGGGTGGACATGCCCGACCTGGCGGCCAGCGTGCAGGACATCCAGGTGCAGCGCGGCGTCACCAATTCCATCGGAGGCATGACCGCCATCGGGGGCACGGTGAACATCATCTCGGCGGGCCTTTCGTCGACGCCCCGTGGAAAGTTCTCCTTGAACGCCGGCAGTTACGGTTTTTCGCGGCAGATGATCAGCTACCAGACCGGTAAGCTGGGCAAGGGGTTCAGCTCGTTGATACGCCTGTCGCGTCAGGAGAGCGACGGTTATCGCGACCGGTCGGGTCACGAGGGCTGGGGTGTGTTCTGGAGTGGGCAGTACGAGACGGCCAACACTTCGACCCGAGTCAACATCTACACGGGCAAGGAATTGACCCACCACGCCTGGGATGCCGTACCCGAGTCGATTCTCGCCACAAACCGGACCGCGAACATGGAAACCTACCACAACGCCGTGGACGACTTCCGCCAGCCCCATTACGAACTGCACAACACGATCTATTTCAGGGACAACCTCACTCTGACGAACCGGGTTTACTACATCCAGGGGGAGGGTTATTACGAGAACTACAAGGAAGATGAGCGGGCGGAGGATTACGCTCTCGATTTCTTTCCCGGCGTGGCCGATTCCACCGAGCTCGATCTGATCCGCCAGAAGTGGGTGCGCAAGGACCACGTGGGCTGGGTTCCCGGTCTGGAATGGAGGCAGGATCGCGGGCGGCTCCTGGTCGGCGGCGACTGGTACACTTTCCACTCCAGTCACTGGGGCGACGTGATGTGGGCCGAGGGCTTCACGCCCGCGGAGTTCAACCAGCAGTTCAAGTACTATGAATACACGGGCGACAAGGACGCCTTCTCCCTGTACGCCAACCAACGCTACCGGATAGTGGGCGGTCTGACCGCAACGGTGGACCTGCATTTCCAGCACAAGGAATACAGTTTTCTGCAAAAGGATGTCGGTAATTTTACCGGCGACCTGCGCAACGCCTACACCGTGGAATACGACTTCTTCAACCCGAAGGGTGCGCTGCACTGGCAGGCTCCGGGCCGGGTGGCAGGTGGCGAGATGGCGATCTACGGTTCGGTGGGCCGCAACCACCGCGAACCCGCCGACGGCGAACTCTTCGACACCTGGGATAGCGGCAGCGACCTCGGCGTGCAGCCGCTGTTCCGGACCAGCAGGCAGGTTTTGAAATCCGACGGCTCCGTGGATTACATCGAATGGTACGATCCCTACGTGAAGGAAGAGCGGGTCGACGACTACGAGATCGGCATCTCCTGGCAGAACCCGCACCTGAGCTTCACCCTGGGCGGCTACTGGATGGACTTCCAGAACGAGATCGTGGCGCTCGGCGGAGTCAGCGACGACGGCAGCTCCATCCGCGGCAACGCCGGCAAGACCGAGCACAAGGGCCTGGAACTGGGTCTGCGGGCGAAAATGGGCGACAGCCATGATCTTTCCCTGGCCGCCTCGCGCAGCTGGGACGAGTTCAAGGAATTCATCTATTACGACTACGACGGATCGGTTCACGACTATTCGGGCAACCCCATTTCCCTGTTTCCGAGCAACCTGCTGATGGTCGCGTGGGACGCGCGGTGGACTCCGGCCGTGCAGAGCAGGGTCCGTCTGCGCGAGGCCGGACGGCAACATCTGGACAACACCGGGAACAAGGATCGAACCATCGATCCCTGGACCACGGTGGACCTGTCGCTGTGGTTCGACCTTGGTGAAATGGGTATGCGGCCCCTGGCCGGGGCGCGGGCTTTTGTCCATGTGAGAAATCTTGGTGACATGGAATACGAAACATGGGGATACTGGTACGGGGAGAACTATTTCACTCCCGCCGCGGGGCGGAATTTCGCAGTCGGGATGGATTACGACTTCTGATGAACAACTACGAACCGGAAACCGGCGGGGCCGCGTGTCCCATCTTCCATAAGAAGGGGAAGCGGGCGGTCGTCCTGTGCAACGGGCCGCAGCCGCCGGTGCCCCTGCTTGAATACTGGCTCAACGGCGCCGATCTGTTCGTCTGTACCGATGCCGCGGGCCATCCCTATGATCATCTTCCCCGGGCTCCGGACGTGGTGATCGGCGATTTCGATTCCCTGGCCGGGCGCATACTGTCCGGGCGCGACGGGCCAAAGTTTCTGCAGGTCGCCGACCAGTACACCACCGACAGTGAGAAGGCCCTGCTCTATCTGGAGGGGGAGGGGTTCGAGGAAGTCGTTCTCATGGGCGCCACGGGTTGGCGGCTGGACCACACCCTGTACAACGTGCGCCTGCTGGAGCGGTTCGCGGACAAGCTGCGCATCATAATCGCGGGTCATCACGCCGACACGATCCGGCTGGGGCCGGGCACCCAGGTCTCCTGGGATATTTCGCCGGGCGTCCTGTTTTCCGTGATTCCCATGTGCGGCGCCGTCACGGGGGTGACCTTCGAAGGCGCCATGTACCCCCTGCTGGGCGAGACCCTAGAGCCCGACGGACCGGCGACGATCAGCAACCGGGTGACGATGTCGCCGCTGCTGGTCTCGGTAGGCACCGGTTCTTTACTGGTGTCCGTCCAACGGGAACTCGGGCCCGATTTCATCGAAGACATCTTCGAGGACGAGTGATGTGAACTCCCTGGCCGGGGTCGCCTACGCGGGGTTCCTCCTGTTCATCGTGCTTCGCCTGTTCCGCAGGCCGACGACCGGGGCGGTGGACTACATCGTCGCCGGCCGCCGCCTGACCCTGCCCGCCTTCACCGCCTCCCTGGTGACGACCTGGTACGGCGGCATCCTCGGCGTGGGCGAATACACCTGGACCTACGGCATCAGCAACTGGCTCGTGTTCGGAGTGCCCTACTACCTGTACGCGGGGGTTTTCGCTTTCGTTCTGGCCGCCCGCGCCCGCCGCTCCAGTGTTCTCACCCTGCCCGACTTACTCGAGGATCGCTACGGCCGCCCCGCCGCCCTGGCCGGAGCCGGCATCCTGTTCGTGATGACAGCCCCGGCGGCCTACGTGCTGATGCTCGGTGTACTGGTGAATTTCGCCACGGGCTGGCCGCTGTGGGTGGGCGTGGTGCTGGGAACTTTATTCTCGATCGCGTACGTGTTCCGTGGCGGCCTGCGCGCCGTGGTGGCCACCGATATGGTGCAGTTCTTCTTGATGTTCCTCGCGTTTCTGGTGCTGGTGCCGGTGTGCGTGTCGCGCTTCGGAGGGTGGTCGTTTCTGCAGGCGGGTCTGCCCGCGGATCACCTGAAGTGGGACGGCGGTCTGGGTTTTCAGGCGATCGCGGTATGGTATTTCATCGCCCTGTCCACCCTGGTCGAGCCGGCCTTCTACCAGCGCTGCTATGCGGCCCGCACCGAGAAGACCGCCAAGTGGGGGATCGTCGCGGCCATCGGTTTCTGGATCTGTTTTGATTTCCTGACCACCACCGCGGGTTTGTACGCGCGGGTGCTGCTGCCGGATCTTGCCGACCCGGTGCAGGCCTTTCCCGCTCTGGCCGGATTGGTGCTGCCGGGCTTCTGGCAGGGTGTGTTCACGGTGGGGCTTATGGCGACCATCATGTCGACGGTGGATAGTTACGCCTTTATCGGTTCGATCACCTTGGGACGTGATCTGATCGGGCGGTGGCGGGGTATCGGTGAGGAGGAATCGCTGCCGGTGATCCGGTGGAGTCTGGTGGCCACAGCCGTGGTGGCCGTGGTGTTGGCGTTGTGGTCCGGGTCGGTGATCCAGCTGTGGAAGACTTTGGGGTCGATCGGTACGCCCATGCTGCTGTTGCCGCTGGTGCTGGCCCATACGCGGCGGCGGGTTTCGGGGGGGAGGGTGTTGTGGGCGATGCTTTTGGCGGGTGGGGTCTCGGCGGTGTGGCTGGTTCTGGGAGGCGGAGGTCCCTGGCTGGGCGTGGAGGCGATCTTTCCGGGGCTGGCGGTTTCGGTGGGGGTGCTTGGTGGTAGTTTTTTGGGGCCAGGACATTAGACCAAGCATTTGATGGGTCATCGCGTCTGGCGGGATTTCAAACCCTTTGGCCCCAATGTCCAGTGGTTGGGTTCTTCGCCCGAGCAACCTGCAGAAGTGCCCCTTATAGGAAGAGTCAACCCCACTTTTGATGGTAAGTTCTTTC
>CBDURF010000220.1:0-4851 GCA_965369705.1 uncultured bacterium | reverse complement strand
ATCACCGCCATCTGCATCGCCATCGACCACGGGTGGGTGAGCCGGGCGGACGGTCGGGACAGGATCATGCTGGGGATGGAAACCCTCTGGAACGGGGACCAAGGGCCGGAACAGTACAACCGCAACGGTTACAAGGGCCTGTTCTACCACTTCCTCGACATCAATTCCGGCGTCAGGACCTGGGACTGTGAACTGTCCTCCATCGATACCGCCCTGCTGATGGCCGGTGTGTTGGACGCCCGGCAGTATTTCGACGGCCCTGACCCTGCGGATGCGGATCTCCGGGCTCTGGCGGATTCGCTCTACCGTCGGGTCGACTGGGACTTCATGCGGAACTCGGGGCCGGGGATCCTGATGGGGTGGAAACCCGAATCGGGATTCATCGGCTACGGCAACTGGAGAGGTTACAACGAGGCCATGATCCTTTACATCCTGGCCCTGGGCTCCCCGACCCATCCGGTTCCCGACTTCACTTGGGGATACTGGACGAGTGGTTACAACTGGTCCACCCAGTACGGCTACACCTATGTGATCTTCCCGCCCCTGTTCGGACATCATTATTCCCATTGCTGGATCGATTTCCGTGACATCCACGACCAGTACATGAGCATCCAGGGCATCACCTATTTCGAGAATTCCCGGCGGGCGACCCTGGCGGCCCGGGAATACTGTATCGCCAATCCTCTGGGGTGGAGCGGGTACGGAGCCGATACCTGGGGGTTGACCGCCTCGGATGATCCCGGTGGGTATCTGGCCCACGGGGCGCCTCCGGGCCAGAACGACAACGGGACCATCACCCCGACGGCGGCGGCCGGTTCGATTCCCTTTGCACCCGAAGTCGTCATTCCGGCCCTGCAGAACATGTACAACTCCTACGGCGTCATGCTTTGGGGCAAATACGGCTTCAAGGACGCCTTCAACCTGACCGAGTTCTGGTGGGGCACCGACTACCTGGGCATCGACCAGGGGCCGATCATCATCATGATCGAAAACCACCTCAACGGGTCCGTTTGGAGCCGGTTCATGCAGAACCCGGACATCCAGAGAGGCCTGACCGAGGCCGGGTTCAACAGCATTTCCGCGGCTCCGGACGTCATTGCCGATCCGGCCGCCCCGTTCACATTGGAACAGAACGTTCCCAATCCATTCTCCAATTCGACTTCCTTCAGTTACCGGATGAAGGAAGAGGGTCACGTGACCCTGCGCCTGTACGACGTGCGGGGCCGATTGGTGAAAACCATGTTTGATCAGACCGTAGGCGAGGGTGGACACCAGATCACCCTGGATTCAAGAGGCTTGGCCAGCGGAGTCTATTTCTACTCCCTGGAATCCCGAGGTCAAAAGGTCTGGAAACGAGCCATTCTGGTGAAATGACCGAGGCGGTACGGAATACCCCCGGAAGGAGGTGGGTCTGTTATAATGGAGCAAGACTTTTTCGAATTCGACATCATGAACAGTCAAAGGAGTCTCAACCATGAAGAAAATCAGCAAACTCAGCATCCTGTGTGCGGTCGCCCTTTTGTTGGCCGTTTTCGCAGGCAACGCGCTGGCCACGGACGTCCCGAGTGATGCCGTGGTTCTGCAGCGTATCTGGAACGATTCTTTCGCGTCGATCCTGACGGTGAACAACAGCTACCCCGCGTTGATCAGCATCGACGACCAGTGTGCGGGGCCGCTGGGTTGGGCCAACCTGCATGCCTGGCGTTTCTCCACCGACGGAGTCGTCTCGCAGGCGTTTTCCAACACCGACGGTTTCATGTTCTCTGCCTTTGTGACCCTGACCGGCACCGGTGACGGCGAGTCCGGGTTGCAAATAGCGCCGTGGTGGTCGGAATCGGACGGGCGCTTCAACGTGCGCACTCCGGACGGCGAGGTGGCCTGTTTCGGCGGCCGGCTGCCGTTCTACTCCTTCACGGCCTCAAACGGCGTGTCCTACGTGAAAGGGACGACCGTCTATATGGCCATGATCTACACCCCGAACGTCGAGATGAACGAGACGATGCCCGCCACCATCGAGTACATCTACGATGACGGCACTGCCTACTCCAGCGGGCCGCTGCCCTTTGACGAGGGCAACCCCGCGGAAGAAGATCCCCATGGCCTGTGGGGTATTCTGAGCCCGGCCTATGCCGGCGGTCACTGCCAGTTCAACAACATGGTGGGCGCGGGCGACGGGGCGAACTTCCATGTGGAATGGAGGGACATCCTTTTCCAGGATCTGGGCACGGTGGTCGCCACCGAGAAAGCATCCTGGGGCGATGTGAAGGCTCTTTTCCGGTAACCGACAATCGACAGTCAATCCTTCCGAAAGGACCCGGGGCGACCCGGGTCCTTCTCGTTGAGGCCGTTGTCATGCCGCGGCCGAAAAATCACTTCACCAACGCCATGCGCAGGACGTCCCGGTGCTCTCCGACCGCCAGGCGACAGATGTAGACCCCCGCGGCAACCAGACGCCCTTCATCGTCGCGGCCGTCCCACTCGGCGTCGCGCCGGCCTGCCTGTTCCAGGTCGCCCGCCTTCAACACGCGCACCAGCCGGCCGGCCAGATCAAAGACCCGCAGATCCACCGGGCCCGGCCCCGCCAGCTCGTACCGCACTTTCGTGGTCGGGTTGAAGGGGTTCGGACTACAGTCGATCAGCCGCGGCGTCGACAAGGCCGGCAACTCGTCGCCGACCGGAGCAGCGAAGCAATCGACCCCCAGGGCGCCGATCCGGCCGCAGCCCGGATTGTTGGCCGCCGCGCACAGCGAGACGGTGTGCAGGGTGAAATCGTTGTAAAGGGGATCGCAGAAATAGGGGTCGCCGGCGAAGTTCCCGCCGACCAGGTAATAGCCCGCCATGAAGCCGATCCAGTCGCCGCCGTCATTTCCGTAGATGTCACAGCAGACGAAGGTCGGATTGCAGTCGTCGGCATGGCGGCCGAGAGCCTGCCCGGTGATGTTGAACGCGATGATCGTGTTGTTGAACGAAGGCGAGGAGTTGTTGCGGCACCAGACGCCCGCCCCATTGGGCGCCGTGTTCTGCACGATCGTGCAGCCGGTGATGGTGCACTGGGCGTTGCCGTAACAATGCAGCCCGCCCCCGGAACCGGTAGCCTCGTTGTCGTAGAACATGCAGTCGGTCACCGGTCCATAGGCGTAGGTGAAGGCGGCGCCCCCGCCCTGGGCGGCCGAGTTCCCGTAGAACGTGCAGCCGTCGACGGTCGGGAAACTGTTGACCACGAACAACGCGCCCCCGCCCCGGTCCACGGCAATGTTCCAGCGGAAAAGGCAATTATCGAGGTCGGGCGAGGAGAAGTTGTGGGCATAAAGGCCCCCGCCGTCGTCACCGGCTTGGTTGTTATCGAAGATGCATTCGTCCAGGACGGGCGACGAGTAGTCATGGCAGGCCAATCCGCCCCCGTCGCCGACTGATTCACAATGGGAGACGAAGACAAGAATCAAGGTGGGCGAACTGCCCTCGCACTTTATGCCGCCGCCGGTGTCCGCGGAATAGCCATGGGTGATCATGATTCCTTCGACCACCTTTCGGCGCCCTCCCCATTGCGGAACCAGATGCCCCGGTGAGGCGATGAGGAGCTGCCGTCGCATTCAATCACGACATCCTCGGGATGAGCCGGCCAACCACGCAGGGTCACGGCCTTGCCGTGGAAATCCAGGTCCCGGTTGCCGGGGCCGGAGTAGGTCATCTCCTGAAGCTGGACGGTGTCGCCGGGATTGGCGGCATCCAGGGCGGCCTGGATCGTGTCGAAATCACCGGGCACATGGTAGGTGCGCGGCAGCGGTCCGTAGTGGAAGCCCACGTCGAGAGTGCTGGTGTCCGGGTTGTGCGAGGTGTTGGTGGTCATGTTATCCATGCACAGGGTGCCCCGCCCGCTGGTGAAGCACCGGTCGGCCGCCAGGACACCGCCGGCATCGAGGGCGTCACTGCCCGGGCCGAGGTAGCGGTTGCCGTCCGGCCCGGTGACCAGGACGGGATCGCCGGAAAAATTGCTTGGCGACCCGACCCAGCCCTCGATCAGGTTGTGGTCGAAAGTGCCGGAAATCGCGCCATCGACCTGGCCTCCCCAATAGTTTCCCCAGAAGATGTTGTCCGTCACCGTCACGCTGGCCATGCCGTCGAAGCGCATTCCCGCGCCGAAGGGGGCTTTGTTGTAGACGATCGTGTTGTTGCGCATGACGGGGTGGCCGCCGTCGTTGTAGATCCCGCCGCCCTCGCTGACAGCCTCGTTGTATTCGATGATGTTGTTGATGAAGGTGGGATAGGCGGTGACTCCGGTGATGTAGATGCCCCCGCCCAGGCCGGTGGAGTAGTTGTGCGTGATGATGTTGTTCACGATGGTCGGCGAGGCCCCCTGGATGAAAAAGCCGGCCCCGTTGGACGCGTTGCCGTATTCGATGGTGAAGCCGTCCACGATGGTACCGGCCCCCTCCGAATTCCCGAAAACGAAGATGCGTCCGCCGCCCATCCCGGCCTGCAGGGTGCAATTCTCGGGGCCCATTTCGGATTTCAGCACGATGGCCTTGCCTGTGAAATCCAGATTGCTGACACCGGAATGCACCCCGTCGGCGACCACGACCGTATCCCCGCTCACGGCGGCGGTCAGGGCGGACTGGATGTCGGAAAAGTCCCCGGTTCCGTCGGCTTTGATGTAGTAGGTGGCTGCGAAGGCGGGCGGGATGGCGAGCAGCAGGATAGCCGAAACCAATAATATAGAGCGCATGGTTCTCCCCCTTGACCGAATGCGTCCCCTGTCTATTGCAGACATGCTAGTGAAATTTTCGTTTCACAGCACTGGGGCCCTGGAGCACACCATTGAATCTACTTGATTGCCGTACCTTTCATGATTCC
>CBDURF010000219.1:0-4896 GCA_965369705.1 uncultured bacterium | reverse complement strand
TGAGGACCACCTGGTCCGAACCGAAAGTCGGCTCGGCGCCGGTCCGGGCAAAGGCGTTCAGGGCATCGGCGTCAACCACCACTGGCAACTCCTGATCACCCAGCAGGTCGACGATCCAGCCATCGGTGGCGGGATCGGCTCCCAGACCCGGCCCCACGGCCAAGGCCCGCTGATTCTTGAACATGCTGTCCAGCACCGCGGTGGACAAGGGAGCGATTGTCCCGGCGTCGGTCTCCGCCAGCGCCCGCGTCACCGCTTCGGGCAGGATGATCCGGGTGGCCGTCTCCAGGCACAGTGGAACCGCCATCACCACCAGGCCCGCGCCGGAACGAAGGGCCCCGAGACCGGCCAGATGGGCGGCGCCGCCGTAATCCCGTGACCCGGCAATGATCAGCATGCGACCGGTTTTGTACTTATGGGTCGTGCCCGGGCGTGGAGGCAGCATCGCCAGGTAGTCCTCGCGAGGCAGCCAGTTCAGTTCACCCGCGTGCCTGCGGCAGATGTCGTCGGGGAAACCGATGTCCACCACTTCGATATCCCCGGTGAAATCCCGTCCCGGCGCCAGCAGAAGTCCCAGCTTGGGAAGGCCTACGGTGGCCGTCAGGTCGGCGGCCACGGCCACGGGGTCCACTCGGCCGTCATCCCCGGAAACGCCCGACGGGACATCAAGGGCCAGGCAGGGCAGACCGGCGTCGTTGACGGCCCGGATCAGATCCCCGTAGGGATTCCGCAGGGGTAACTTGATGCCCGTGCCGAAGATGGCGTCGACCACAACGGCGGCCTCTTCCGCCAGCTCGGCGAAAGCCTCCGACCAGCGGTCGGCCGCCGGAATGACGACCGTGACGCTTTCGGGCAGCCGGCCGAAATTGAGCTGAGCGTCGGTGCTCAACTCCCCTGACCCGTCAAGCAGCATCACTGTGACCGCGCACTGCTGCTCGGTCAGCAGGCGAGCCATGACCAGGCCGTCCCCCGCGTTGTTGCCCTTGCCGCAGATGATCAATACCCCGGGGTCGGACTCCGTCTCAGCCAGGAAATCCAGCAGAACCTCGGTCATGGCCCGTCCCGCCCGCTCCATCAGCCTTTCACCGGCGATGCCCCCGGCGATTGTCTCGCGATCGATGGCCGCCATCTGCCTGGCCGTGCAAACCAGCATCTCAGGTTTCCTTTCCGTTGTGCTCGGATCCGTTCAGGAAGTCCAGCACATCCAGCAACTGGAGCAGATCGTCGGCCACGAAATCCGGTTCCGTGGGATCACCCTCGACCTTGTCCGCGTACTTGGAATACTGGTCGCCGTACCTGGCGTAGACGGTGTGCAGTCCGGCGTTGCGCCCGCCCAGGATATCCCGTTCCTTCCAGTCACCGATGACGACGGTCCGCTCCGCGGCCACTGCCAACTTTTCCAGGGCCATCAGGAAACCGGTGGGATCGGGTTTGTGACTTCCCGTGTCGTCGAAGGTGAGCACCACGTCGAAGGTGTGCTGAAGCCCGAGCGCCGTCAGGCGCAGCCAGGCCTCGTAACCCGGCGCATCGCTGACGACGGCCAGTTTGTACCCTTCCTTGAGCAGGCGATTCAAAACGAGCTTCGCATGGGGATAGGGCACCAGCGATCCTTCCCGTCCCCGCCGATAGGCCACCACCGCGGCGGCCAGCATGCGGTAATCGACCTTACCGACGGTCTGCTCCAGGAAGATGTTGAAAACCCGCTGATGCTCGATACCCTTTTCCTTGTAGATGGCGAAGATACGCTCGGTGGCCTCAATGCGCGACAGCGGCAGACCCACGTCGATCATGGCGTCGACGGCGGCGGTGATGGAATTTTCCTTGGCCTTCATGAAATCGGTCAGGGTATTGTCGAGATCGAAGATCACGGCCTGGATGTGGCGGGTCTCATTACGCGGCACGGCGGCACCTTTCATTTGTTTTTCCGTGGGTGAATAGTAACCTTTTCCCCCACCAGGTTGTCAAAAAACTCATTCTGGCATCAGGTGAGCCTCGCCGGTCCGAGATTACGGCGCGGAACCGCCGCCGACCAACATTCGGTTGATTCCGGGCGGCCGATCCCGGATCCTGGAGCACATGTACTACCTGAATAATACCAACTGCCGCCAACCGGGGGAACCACGGGGTTTATGGGAAACCTGGAGCCGGGGCCGGATCCTGGGCCTGGCGACCCTGTTGATGGCGGGGAATTTCTTCTTCCAGATTCTGTTCTACGTGGCCCGCGAGGATCTCTTCCTGCCGGTGCTGGCCGGAGCGGTCGCCGGTGTCCTGCTGCCGGCGGCCCTGATCGCGCGCCGGTTCGGCTTTTCGTTCCGCCGTGATTTCAGTCTGTCCCTCCCCCACCCGGTTGTTCTGGTCGCCGCTGCGCTGTTGGCTGTCTGCTCCCTGGTGCCGACGTCGCTGCTGGCCGAGTTATCCCTGCGTCTGCACCCGGCGGATCCCCAATGGGAGAATTTTTTCCAGGAACACCTGCCGACCACCACCTTCGAGATCATCCTGGCCGTGGTCACGGTCGTGGCGGTGGCGCCCCTGGCGGAAGAGATCATTTTCCGCGGGTTGCTGTACCGCCTGACCTCGTCCCTGTGGGGAGTGGCGCCGGCAGCCCTGATCTCTGCCCTCGTGTTCGGGATCGTTCACGGGGAGCCCTGGTTCCTGTTCGGTCTGATCGGCGTGGGGCTCATGCTGGCCTTTATCTACGAAACCACCCGGTCGGTGACCGCCTGCTGGGTGGCCCATGCCGTGCACAACTCCATTTCCCTGTGGGCGATGCTCAACAACGAGGGGGGATTTGCGGAGGCCAGGGGCGTCACCGTTCAGGATTGGGGCCTGGCCGCGGTGTCGGTCCTGGGCATACTGCTGGTGGGGAAATTCCTGCTCGCGACGAGGGAGGTTCGGTCTACTTGACGGATTCGCGCAGACTCTTGCCCAAGCTGATTTCGCCATTGTCGATGCGAATGCTGAATCCACAATCAGGATTGTGGCAGACCCAGACCTTGTACCGGATGGAGGCGCCGTCCCGCCCGTAATCGGACAGGGGCAGCAAAAGGCCCTCGTTGCATTTCTTGCAGTCAGGAAATTCCATGATTGACTCCCGGGCTCACACGCCCACACTACCTCAAGTTCCACGTGTCCGAGTGAAGATCGGCCTTTGGGCCCAGCCGGGTATTATCGAGCCACGCCGGCTGCCAATCACAATATCCTAGCATATAAAAAGGATTTCAGCCACCTATTCGGCCTGCGGGGAAAATCCCCCACCCGTATTCAATTCCCAGATGGCCTGCCACCTTTTTCCGGTAAAAAGAGGCCCGCGTGCCACCAGCCGGATGCGGTTTTCCAGACGGGCGATATCCGAATCCCCCGCCAGGCCACTGTCCGTGGCGACCGTTGCCAGATACTCCGGTGGAATCTCCCTTTCGAGATGACCGGCCCGCCACCCGGACTGCCTGGTGGCCGGCAGCCGTGCCAGCAAAGGATCACAAAGTCCGAACAGATCGACAATTGTGATCTCCGGACCGGCAAAATATCCGTAGAAGCCCGCGGCGTTGCGGGCGACCGGAGTCGTTCCAGATTCCCTGAGAGCCAACCCGTCAAACACCCAGGGATGGATGTTGGGAAGATCGCCCCGGGGCTGCCGCATCAATCCGGTGTGCTTGTAATAGAAGAGGCGCTCGTCGGCCACTCCCGTTTCGCCCAGGTACGCATACTGGTCCTGGCCGAAACGAGGGCTTGAAAGCGCGATAAGGTTTGGTCCGAGGCAAGCCGCCGAAACAAGAACGACAGCAACGGCCGCCGTGGGCCAAACCGTTAAGCGAACACGAGTTGCCGCCATCACAGACACCACCAAGGGCGCCGCCAGGAACCGACCGGCCATAAAATCGCCCCCGATTGACCAAACGTAACCCACATACAAGACGACACCCATGGTGATCGCCCAACGTCCGGGGTCCCTGACCCGGACCGCGCTGAACACGGCGGACCCCGCAAGCACCAACCCCGTGACCGGATCATTCCGGATCGAGGCGGTAAGGTATGTCCAACCTTGGTCCAGGCGACCGGACAACGCCAACCCACCGCCCAGTTTGGCGAAGGCCGTGTTGGGGATCAACGAGCCGTAGTAGACGAGGGAGAATATTTCCCAAGCCAGAAAAGGTGTAAGGCCCAAAAAAACAGGAAATATCGGGAAGCGCTTCCGCCCCAGAACCCCAACCATCGGCCCGACCAGCAGCACATAGTCCAGGCGGCAGAGAAGAATCCCGGAAAAGAGAAGCGAAACAAGAAAGACATCCCGCCGGTGGCAACTTTCTGCGGAAAGAATCTTCCACCATTGAATGATAAGCATCACCAACAGGAGATGAGCCAAAGGCCCTTCCAAACCCGACGAGGAATAATCGATGAAGGCCCGGGACAACAGAAGAGAAAGCAGAGCCAGGATCAGGCCCGACAAACGAACCCCCGCGCTGCGCAAAATCAGCCAGGCTGTCAGGAGACTCAGGGTCAGACTCAGGAACATCGTCGAGTAATACAATTCGCCTGCGACCAGCCGCAAACCCACCAGCAGCAGCATCCACAAGGGGTGTGTGTAGGACTGGACGCGCTCGATCGGGTTCCAGCGCAAACCGTGCCCCGTGGCCGCGTTCTCCACGGTGCGGAAGGTGATGTAGGCGTCATCGCACAACCAGGCGCTGAACAGCAGGACCACGCCCAGGGCCAACAGGCCCATGACCATGATGCCTTTCGCCCAGGCCACCCCTTTTCCGCCGTTATCTGCATGAATCATCTGGAAACGGAGGGTGGGCAGGAGAGGAGAGGATAGAAAATTCAACCGCATTTTTCTCCACTTTTGACCGAACGGTGTCGGTATTCTACTACAATCGGAAAACCACCGTCAATCGACCA
>CBDURF010000218.1:0-4901 GCA_965369705.1 uncultured bacterium | reverse complement strand
TCTCCCGCGCCTTGGTGTAACCAAGTTCCCCACGAGCCACGGCTTCGCGCACCGCGGGCAGGTTGTCCAGCTGCCGCGCCAGGCGAATAAAATCGTCGGTCCGCGACTTGGAAAAACCCAGTTCCTGAATGGCGTACTGATTGATGGAGGAGTGACCCAGGTCACGGAAGAGACCGCGGGTCATGATCTCGCCGAACCACAGCACGGCGCACTGATGAGCCTTGTCCATGGTGACCAGGGAGGAGCGGAGCGCGGCGTGGACCTTGGCGCTGGGTTGGTCGGGAATGTAGGAAATCGCGGGCCCGGGGGACTCTCACTCTCCCAGCACCCTCTATCCCCCCAACTCGTCAAGCAGAGCCTTGACCACTTTCTCGGCGTCCCGCTGCCGGAGCTGGTCGTAGCGGATCGCCCAGATGTGGTCGTTGTAGGCCAGGTTCCGCATCTCCACCAGCAGTTTGTAGCGGGCGGGATTCGAGCGCAGGAGCCCAAGATTCTGTCCTTTGGTGCGGGCTCCGGCTCCCATGGCCGGCAGCAGCTTCCGGGCGAAGGCGCGGGACACGGTGTCGGTGCGGTGCCGGTTCTGGAAGTACAGGAGCGAGACCGCCTCGCCGAGCGCGGGTACGTTGTCCGCGTGGAAGCTGAGAAAGACCTGCTTGTCGGCCGGCACGCCCTTGAAGGCCTTGCGGGCCACGTCGATCCGGGCGTCGAGATATTTCTGGCCGCCCTTGGGCCAGGCCGACGGCCGGTCCCGCTTGTTCCAGGCCGCGCTGTTGAACACCTCGTTGCGGTCGTGCACGAAGGTGCTGGAGGCGGGGGAGTTCTGCCGCAGCAGGTGATTGGGGCTGAGCAGGGTCAGGGTCACGTCGGCGCCGTTGAGTTTCAGCAGGACATAGACGCGCAGGGTGATGTCATAGACGTATTCGTCCTCGACGATGGTGAAAGTCTTCCCTTCACCGTCCTTGGCCCGGACAGTGGTGCCCGGGTCGATCCCGCCGTGCCCCGGGTCCAGGACGAAATGCCAGCCCGCCAGGCGGTCGCTGACCTTGCCCATGTCGTTGACGGTCTTCTCGAAGGTTTCCCACAGCAATCTGGCGTGCCGGTAGGCGACGGGCGCGGAAATCGAGCTTTCCTCGAAATAGTCGGCGCGTTTCTGATATTTTGCCCGGGGCGCCTCGAAGTAGTAGGGACCGTTGGCCGACTGGATCCGGTACACGCCCTTGACCGGCACGTTGAAAGCACTCCAATCCAGACCGTCGGGCGTCTTGCGGGAGCTGGTGCTTCCGCCCAGTCCCGGCATCGGCCGGACCCGCAGGTGCCGGCCGGGATGGATGACCGAGCCGGAAATCCCGTTCAGCTCCCTCAATTCCCGCAGGCTCATCTGGTGAAGGCGGGCGATTTCCGTCAGGTTGTCCCCCTTCTTGACCTCGTAGACCGACGTCCGCCGGGCCGCGGCGGCGCTGAGCCTCAATTCCTGCCCCGGGTAGATCCGGTTCGATTTCAGCCCGTTGAGGCGCTTCAGTTCCGCCACGGAAATGCCGTATCCCTTGGCGATCTCCCAGAGGGCGTCCCCGCTTTCCACGATATGGACCGTGCGGCCGGCCTCGCGCAGCCGAAGTTTCTGGCCGACGTAGATCCGGTTGCCTTTCAGGTCATTGATCCGCTTGAGCTCCGTCACCGACAGGCCGAACTGGCGTCCGATCTCGCTGAGGGATTCCCCCTTTCTGACGACATGCACCGCCTCGTCCAGGGGAGTAGGGCGCAATTTCAACTGCTGGCCGACATAGATGCGGCTGCCTTCCAGGCCGTTCAGTTTGCGTAGGAGGGAAAGGGAGATGTCGTGGTGGTCGGCGATCCCAGACAGGGTGTCGCCCAGACGGACGATGTAGATTTCCCTGTCCTTGCGGGGAATCCGCAGCCGCTGGCCGATGGCCAGTTCATCGCTACGCAGCTTGTTCCAGTCGCGCAGCTCCTGCACCGTGACCTCGTGCTGCCGGGCGATGACCGTCAGGTTCTGGCCGCGCCGGACCTTGTGGATCAACCACTCCTGGGCCCACAGCCGGGGCGCCGGCAAGATCAGGGAAAACAGGCAGACCCATGTGATGATGCGTCCGTGCATTGGGTCGAAACGGCTCCTTGCCTACGGATTCGGCCCCCGGATCTCAGATCAGGGGCTTTTTACTTTCCTCGGCCTCGACGAAGACCTTCTTGACCAACGGCCACTCGTTCTTGATGGCGCGTGTCAGCTGCGCGATTTCGTCCTCGATGTGCTCGGCCGTGCAATCGTCGGCGAAATCCAGGCTCATGTTCAACAGAATATACTCAGGACCCATGTGGAGCGTTAGCACTTCATTGACTTTTTCGACACCGGGCACCTGGACGGCCAGCTGGCGGACACTCGCGATCGTGGCAGGCGAGGCGGCTTCCCCGATCAACAGGTCCTTGGTTTCCACCGCCAGCAACCAGGCCGTGCCCGCCAGGATCAGCCCGATGACCACGGAGGCCGCACCGTCGAACAAGTACAGGCCGGTCATCTGACTCAGCCCGATACCCACGAAGGCCACGATGATTCCGGCCATGGCCGCCGAATCCTCGAACAGGACGACGAAGGTGGAGGGATCCTTGCTCTCGCGTACGGCCTGGAGCAGCCCCATCTTGCCCTTGACCTTGGAAAATTCCTTGAAGGCGAAAAACCAGGCGGCTCCTTCGAACAGGAAGGCCAGTCCCAGGACCAGGTAGTTGACCCGGACGTTCACCATGGGCTCCGGATGCTGGATGTGTTTGATCCCCTCGAAGATCGAAACGCCCGCGCCCACGCCGAAGATCAGGATGGCGACCACGAAGGACCAGAAATAGATCTCCTTCCCGTATCCGTAGGGATGTTGGGGGTCGGGTAGCCGCCGGGAGCGGCTCAGGCCCAGCAGAAGAAGGACCTGGTTGCCCGTATCCACGATGGAGTGGATGCCTTCGGACAGCATGGCCGAACTGCCGGTCAGCGCCGCGGCGCCGAGCTTGGTCACGGCGATCAGGGAATTTCCCGCCAGGGCGGCAAAGATGACTTTCCGGGATCCGGAATGGGACATGCGGATTCCTCTAGGACTCGGGAACAAGGGCTGCGATTTCCCGGAAGTGTACATCGTCCTTGTCCGGCGGCAAAGGATTCGCTTGGGCCTCAAAAAAGCCCTTTCCGCGATGTTTGGGGGTTTGAGGAGCAGAATAATCCGGGTTGATCTTGTTTTTACCGAGTTGTTTGTGGTATGATTTGGTTTGCTGTAAATTGATCATGAGTCCCCCTCCAAAAGGACAAATTCCTGGAAATTTCGGAGGTGGATTGAGGGTTTATGCGCCTAAAGGTTGTCTTTATGAAACTGGTTCGAATCGCCCCGTTCCTTTTATGCTCGCTCCTGCTTTCGATTGCCCCATCTCTGGCTGAAGTTCCTGAAAGTCTTCAACTTGTGGAGGTGATCGCTGTTGACGACGTCGCCGCCGCGGACGGTCTGAGTCCCGCAGCGGACCTCCTTTCGGTCGGGATCTTCCGCTCCCGGGACACCGGCAACGCGTTTCTACGGATCAGCTTCCTGTCCCTCAGAGAAGACGTTCCTGGCCAGCTGGCGAGGGCTTTCGTCAAGTCCGGCCGCTCCTCCCGGGTCGATATCACCGTCAACAATTCATTCACCAATGACCAGGCCGCTTCGGTCCTCGCCTCCTTCGCCCTGCAGAGGGAGGAGGGGGTTTTCGCCCCGGTGGCGGACAAGGGGATGACGACCGTCCGGAGGTTTGCCTCGGATCCCGACGCCGTCTACCTCGCCCTGCCGGCCGGCGCCCTGGCCGGGGCCACCACCGCGGATCCCTGGCGGATTACGATCAAGGCCGACATCGATGGCGAGCCGGCTGATACGGTCCAGGCCTCCTTCCCGGCGGACAAGGCCTACGAGGCCCATTGCGCCTTCGTCCTGCACGGCAACCAGGGCATAGGTTACACGGATGTCCTGCATGGCCGGGATGAGGATCTGGAGGGCAGCGGATTCGACGAGGCGCTCCAGGCCCACCAGGGCAACAGCGTCCCCGGCAACTTTCACATGAGCGGAACCCTGATGACCGCCGCCGAGTGGGCCGCCCGCAACGGTGATCCGGTCGATTTCAACGCCTGGTTGGCGACGGGGGTGACCGCGGGTTGGGCGGGTATGATCACCTCGGCCTACGGCCAGCAGATGATGCCCTTCGTGAACAACGAGATGAACGACTGGTCGGTCGAGATCCAGGCCCAGATGGTCAACACCCGCTACGGGTATTTCCCGACCGTGGCCTGGGTTCCCGAGCGGGTCTGGCTGAACACCTCCGGCTATCCCAGCAACGGTGTGAACGACTGGATCGGCGACAACTGGCTGAACCACGGCATCAACGGCGTCATCCTGGATGACGATGTGCACCTGAGCGGTCACGACAACCACCAGATCCACACCCTCAGCGGAAACGGGCTGCGGCTCGTTCCCCGCGATCGCGCCTTCACCGGGAACATCATCGGCGGCAACGGCCAGGGTTCCCTGGATATCCTGACCGGCCTGGCCGGCAGCGGCGTGGGCGAGTTCCGGATCGCCGTGTTCGCCGAGGATTGGGAAGCCGTGGCCGAAATGGGTGGTTGGGCCGGCATCGTGCCCAACGCCAAGGAAACCTACGACTGGATGATCGCCAAGTGCGCCACGGAAAGCTCCTGGCTGCACACCTGGAAGCTGGCCGACGCCCTGGGCAATCCCAACTTCAACGGCGACACGATGTCCGTCACGCCCGGCACCTACAACGAGATCGGCGGTTTCGACGGCTATGGTGGGGCGGACAACAGTTGGTACGGGCACTGGGCCGGTTGGGTGCCCTACGCCAATGGTGGCGACGGCGACGGCAACTGC
>CBDURF010000217.1:0-4996 GCA_965369705.1 uncultured bacterium | reverse complement strand
TTCTCTCTCTTATACTGCTGCTGGTTCCCATCTCCCTTGAAGCCCAGGACCAGGATCCCGAGCAGACCGCGGGTGAAAAGGCCCTGACCGACGCCACGGTCGCCGATGTCGGCGAGCGGGGCGCGGAAGTCCTGGGTCGCCTGGAGATGATCCTGACCGAAGGACGGCGCTACCAGGACAAACTGGCCTCCGCCAGCGCCGAAGACAGCCTGGTTCTTCGGCTTCAAGTGGCCAAGACCCAGGACCGGTTCATGGGCACCCTCAGGGATCTGGCCGACATTGTCACCGCCACGAAGGACGATGATACCCAGCAGGAACTGCGGGAGAGGGCGGAGACAGTCTATGAAGAGGTGATGCCCCGTATCTGGGAGTTGATAGGTGAACTACGGGGGGAAATCGACGATCTCAGGGCCAGACGGACTGATATGGCGGCCGCGGAACGATCGGCCCTCGAGGATGAACTAGCCCTTTTCGCCGGCCGGTTGGACAGCATTTTCAGGTACGGCTGGGAGCATATCCAGAAATTGGAGGCTTTTGGCCGCGACACGGTCCAGGAGAGGGAGGTTTTCGCGGGCCTGCTGACCGGAAGGGCGGATGAGCTTTCGGGCCGGATGAGTCTCACCACCCTGCGCATCAAGGAACTGGGTGGCCGGCTGAAGGAAACCCCCGGCGACGCCGATCTGATCGCATTACTGACCGCCAACCAAAAAAACCTGAATTACAACGCCGCGAGCCAGGGCATCATTCTCAACATCATGGCCGACATGGAATTGTCCACCGGACTGCTTCGCACCCAGTTGGTGACCACGACCCAGGACCTGGCTTCAGGACTCCTCGACGTTCAGGTAACCAGGACGATCATTCGCAAGGCCTGGAATGGATTCACGACCTGGATGGCCGACAACGGCCCAAGGTTTCTGGTCAAAATTCTCCTGTTCCTGGTCATCCTGTTCGCCGGCCGCTTCCTGGCCCGCCTGGTCGGAGGGTTGGTTGAGAAAAGTCTCGCCAGGACAAAGATCAACATGTCGCATCTTTTGAAGCGCATGACCGTGACCTTTACCAAAAACACGATTCTGGTGCTCGCCCTGGTCTTCGGCCTGGCCCAGCTCGGCCTCAGCCTGGGGCCCCTGCTCGCCGGTTTCGGTGTCGTCGGTTTCATTCTGGGCTTCGCCATGCAGGACAGCCTGTCGAACCTGGCCGCGGGCATGATGATCCTCATCAACCGCCCCTACGACGTGGGCGACATGGTGGATATCGGCGGCGTGTTCGGCAAGGTCGAACACATGAGCATGGTCTCGACCAGCATCCTGACCATAGACAACCAGAAGCTCGTCGTGCCCAACAGCAAGATTTGGGGAGACGTCATCAAGAACGTGACCGACCAGAGGGTGCGCCGGGTCGACATGACTTTCGGAATCTCCTACACGGACGACATTCCCCATGCCGAGCAGGTTCTCAAAGACATCCTGGACAAGCACGAACTGGTTCTGGACGACCCCGAGCCGATGGTGCGACTGCACACTCTGGGCGAGTCCTCCGTCGATTTCGTGGTGCGGCCCTGGGTGAAGACCGAAGACTACTGGGATGTCTACTGGGACGTGACCCGCACCGTGAAGATGCGGTTCGACGAGGAAGGCGTCTCGATACCCTTCCCGCAGCGGGATGTGCATATCTACGAGGAAAGCAAGCTTGTGGAAGAAAAGGCCGAAGAGGGGAATCCCACCGAGGGTTAACCCCGCAAACCCCTCATTTCCTCCTGCTCGTGGCGCTCCTGGGCCTCGATCGAAAGGGCGGCTACGGGGCGGGCCTCGAGCCGGGCCAGGCCGATGGGGTTGCCGGTCTCGGCGCAATAACCGTAGGCGCCGTTTTCGATCCGTTCCAGGGCCTCATCGATCTTGATAACCAGCTTTCGCCCGCGGTCGCGCGTGCGGAGTTCCAGGGTGTGATCGGTTTCGGCCGAAGCCATGTCGGCGAAATCGGAACCTGCGCGGTCGCCTGTCCCCAGATGCTTGCGCGTCTCCTCGTAATCATCAAGCAGTTCGGACCGCCACGAGAGCAGCTTCCTGCGGAAGTACTCGAGCTGGCGTTTGTTCATGAAAGGCTCGTCCTTGGAGGGACGATAGTTGGCGGACAATTTGGTACCCATGGGTTCACCTCCGGATGATCGATCGGGTTTTGGATGGCGGAATATAGAGAGGGAATACCGCGTGCGCAATATCCGAAACGTAAATTCCTGAAGAAACCATGATGGAAAAACGGGCCGGGTGAAGATTCTCACCCGGCCCGTTTCCTGAAAAGCCGCCGTTACTTCAGAAGCATCATCTTCTTCTGCTGGACCAGGTCCCCCGCGGCCAGGCGGTACATGTAGAGCCCGGCCGCCGCGGCGCGTCCGGCGTTGTCCCTGCCGTCCCAGTCGATGCGGTACGGCCCGGCGGTCCGGATATCGTCCACGAGAGTGCGCACAAGGTGTCCCTTGACGTCGAACACCTGCAGCTTCACCGGCCCGGAACGGTCCAGGGTGAAGGAGATGGTCGTCTTGGGGTTGAAGGGGTTGGGATAGTTCTGTTCCAAGGCTATTGCGGCCGGAAGATCGCCGGCCGCGGCCACGTAGTCCGTGGTGACGATGACGTTGTCGATCGCCCAACCCCAGGAGGTGACCGCGCTGTCGGCGTACATCCGGAACCGCAGCACAACCACGTCACCGATGGCGAAATGCTGGGTCAGATCGATGGTCCGGGTCCGGTACATGGAGGAGTTGCCGTTGCTGGAACTGTTGTAGGCGTTCAGCCAGGCGGTGTCATACCGGGCGTCCCAGGCGCCGTCAAGGGCTATCCAGCTGAGTCCGTCGCTCGACCCCTCGACCATCACGAAATCCCAGAAGTCGCTGTCTCCGAATTCCGAGCCGGGCTCGCCTGGTTCGATGATGGCCACTTCGTCGAAACTCAGTTCCGAGTTGGTCGCGATCTTGATGGGCTGCAGCAGCGCAGCCATGGGGGCGGAATTGTTGAGGTAATCATGAAAGGTGTGCAGCGCCCCGTCGCTGAAGCCGGACGGGAGGGACCACACCATGTCGTTCTTCTCGAAGTCATCGGCGTCGATGTCGTTGTCGAAGTGATTGGTGTAGGTGAAGACCGGTGACAGCACCAGGATTACGTCTTCCTGGCGGGTGACCGAATCGAAGGCGCCGCCGTTCCTGAACCCGCGCGCGAAGGCCGTGCGGGTCCCGCTGGCCACCACGGGCAGGCTCAGGATTTCCATCTGTTTGGCGATATTGGGACCGAAAGTCGTTTCGAGAACCCCATCCACCCAGACCTGGGTCGAGTCGTACTCCGAGCGCAGGTTGAACATCATCTCCAGGTTGCCGGTGGGGACCTGCACCATGGATTCGAACAGGGGATTGAAGGTCAGGTTGTCATCCAGTTCGGGAATGGTGATGGACCAGATGCCGCGGCCGTGGGTGCCGATCACGATCTCGTCCTCGATCGCGTTCATGAACCACACGCCCACCGAGGGGAACCCGTTGTTGGCCAGGGCCCAGGTGGCGCCCCCGTCCAGCGATTCGATCAGGCCGATCTCCGAGCCAACCCAGATGTGGTTGGGATCGTTGGGCCAGACGACCAGGTCGTAAACGGCCACGTCGGGGAACCCGGTGGTGCTGACCGAGCCGGTGTCGAAGCCGCTGATATCCGTCCAGGTCGCGCCCAGGTCCGTGGTCTTGAGGATCTTGGGTCTTTCAGCGTAGGAGAACAGCACATAGGCGGTATTCGGTTCGGTGGGGTGCGTCGCCAGGCCGGAAATCCGGCCCATGGTGACGTCGGGATACACCGTGGTTCCGGTGAAGGAGGCGCCGCCGTCGGTCGAAACGTTGATCTTGCCGTCAACATCCATGCGCGACCCGGCCCAGACCATGTCGGGGTCGGCCTTGGACACGCGCACATCCATGAAGGAGCTCAAATCTCCCCAATCTGAGCCGTTGATGGTGGCCAGGTTCCAGGAGGCCGCGAAATCGGTCGAGCGCCATACGCCCGAAGCGCCCACGGCGAACACGTGGTCGGGCCGTTTCCAGCTCTTGCCGATCTTTGTGATGAAGGGGGCGGCGCCGCTGCCGGTGTCGCTCAGGCCGTTTGTGGCCGAGGACCATGTCTGGCCGCCGTCGGTCGAGCGCTGAAGACCATTGTACTGGTAACCGCCCATGATCTTCTGGGGATCGTCGAAATGCCACGAGGTCTCGTAGCCGTCACCGCCGATCACATGGGTCCATTCCGAATTGGCGTCGGGATTTTCGGGGGACTGCCAGGTGCCGTTGTCCTGGGTTCCGCCGATGTAGACGCTGGCCCCCGGACGCTTGTCGACGCCATAGAACTGGGTGGTGACCATGCCGTCGGTCGGCATGGTGAAACCCGTCACGCCGCTGGAGGTCCGGGTGACCCCGCCGTCGTTGGTACCCAGCAGGTACCAGCCCCCGCCGGAAGGTTCGACGATCTCAAGGACGTGGTGATCGGGATGGGGGAACCAGTAGGAAGCCAGGGGCGTGGTCGTCCTGGTGGTCGAGCCCACGGAATTCAGCACGATGCTGTAGAGCTCGGGGCCTCCCACGTAGACGGTCGTCGGATCGGTGGGATGGCAGATGATGGTGTTGTCGTACCAGCCCTGGACGCCGAGCCAGTTGACCGCCGTACCGGACTCGAAGGTCTGATTCCAGGCCATTCCGGCGTTCCAGGAGACCCAGAGTTCCGCGCCCGAGGTGCCTTCGGCCGAAACGTACAGGTAGCCGGAATTGACCGGCGAGATGGCGATCTCGAAACGGCCGGAAAAGTCGGTGATCCCGGAATTGATGGCCGACCAGGTCTGCCCGGTGTCGGTGGACTTCAGGATTCCCCCGCTATCCACCGCGGCGTACTGGATGCTGAAGTCGGTGGGATCGGCGATCAGTTGCGTGATGCGCGGCCCGCTTTCGGTGTGCGCAACGGTCCAGGTGGCTCCACCGTCGGTGGAG
>CBDURF010000216.1:0-5077 GCA_965369705.1 uncultured bacterium | reverse complement strand
ACCTGATTGCTTGGGGTCAGTTGGTTGTCAAGACGGTCGAGAATGATCGTTTACGTTGCTGTTGCCCTCCCAGCCGGAATGCTCGGCTTCGAATCCTTCCCGCACCAGCGCCAGAATGGCGCTGTTGGGCACGATCAGGTAATTTTTCTTCTCGAAGGTGATCTCCACGGCTGCCTTGTGCAGGAACAGGGCATAATCACCTTCCTGGGCCTGCAGGGGCATGAAACGCGGCGGGGGATCGCCTCGGCCTTCATTTTCCCCCCAATGCTCGTCCATCATGTCCATGGGGTTGATCACGGGCACGCCTGGCCCCACGGATACGACCCAACCCCCACGGGCCTGCCTCGCCGCCACAGCGGTCTGGGGCAGAAAAAGGCCGGCGTTGGTTCGTTCCTCACCCTCCTCGGGGCGTATGAGCAACCGGTCGCCGACGACAATGAGCTGTTTCTTCAGGCGGGGCATGGGACTTTCCGATCGCAAGGGTGATTTCAAAAGACCTGGTTAATCCAGGATAATATCATGACGGACTTCGGGCAAAGATCCTGTTCCCACCAGTTCGCCCGCTATTTCCGCCAGGGTTCTGCCATCAACCGGGTGCACCAGGTCGGGCGCCAGGTCCGCCAGGGGCAGGGCCACGTGCACGAAGCGCAGGATATCGGGATCGGGCACCGGTCGGCCCTGGATGGCGCCGACGGTGTCCCCCCACAAGGCGATGTCCACGTCGATGGGGCGCGACAGCCAGGGTTCGCCCGGCAGATGAACCCGGCCCAGGGCTTTTTCCACGTCTTCCAGCAGCCTCCTCTTCAGTTCCTCCGGGGTCAGTTCCGTCAGCAGCAGCACGGCTCCGTTGAAGAACTTGCCAGCGCCCTCCTCCAGACCCACCGGTTCGGTCTCATAAACCGGGGAAACCGCGGCGACTTCCCCCAATTCGGCAAGCTTCTTCACGGCCAGGGGAAAACATCGCTCCTGGTTCATGTTTGAGCCGATGGTCAGGTAGACACTTTGCTTCATATCATGAAGTCTTTTCGGTTTCGAGTGATGGTCACCCCCACGGACCGGGCGAACCGCAGGGCGCCGGGTTTTTCCACCGATACCGTAACTTCTTCCACGGGATGCTGTTCAAGAATGAGATGCGCGATTTCAGTGGCCAGTTTTTCCACCGTGAAATAGGACGAGGCCTCCACCATCCGGATGATCGATTTGCTGACCGAACGGTAATTGCAGGCCCCTTCGATATCATCAGCTGCCGCCGCGGTCCGGATATCGGTCACAAGCATCAGGTTGACCAGGATATCCTGCCTTTTGCGCCGCTCATTCTCATTCAATCCCACAATGCCCCGGACCAGCAGGTCCTTGATTTCGATTCTGTCCTGGTTCATGTCAAGTGCCGCCCCCCGTCCACGAAGATCGTCTGTCCCGTAACTCCATCATTACCAAGAAGAAACAACATTGCATGGCTTACTTCATCCAGTGAAGGAAATTTTCGCAGGGGAATCTGCTCCCGCAGGGTGTGCTTGTAGTCCTTGGGCGCCACTTCCGGGGCCAGAACCGCCCCCAGGGCCAGTTCGTTGACCCGGACTCCGGGGGCCAGGGCCAGCGCCAGGCTGCGGGTCAAACCGTGCAGTCCCACCTTGCTGATGGTATAGGCGAAATGATCGAAACCGGGCTTGTTTGCCCGAAAATCATTGAGATTGATGATGTTACCTGTCGCTCCGGCCGGAACCTGACCGGCGAAGATCTGCGACAGCAGGAACGGAGCGCGCAAGTTGACCGCCTGGTTCAGATCCCACTGCTCGACCGTGGTGGTCAGCGGACCGCCCTGGGCAAAGACCGAAGCATTGTTGACCAGGATATCCAGGGGTCGGCCGGCTGCGGCGGCGGCCTGGGCGATCAATCCGGCCGCCATGTCCGGCTGGGCCAGATCGCATTTCACCTTGACGGCTTTTCCGCCAAAGGCTTCCATTTCCAGTACGGTTGCCGCGGCCGCGGCTTCGGACGTCAGATAATGCACCACCACGGTGGCCCCTTCCCGGGCCAGGGCCAGGCACAGGGCGCGGCCGATCCGCCGGGCCCCGCCGGTGACCAGGGCCGCGGTCCCGGCCAGAAATCCCCGTTCGCCCAGGCGTTCGGGGCAGGGTTCCACGATCTGATCGATGGTCATGTCACCTGTTTCGGTCATGGGTTGAGAACCACCACGATAGCGCCGGATCCGCCCCAGCGCGGCGGCGCCTCCCTCCAAGATGATACCAGCGCGGGGTGCTTATCGCACCAAGCCCGTACTTCCGGGCCCAGGACCGAAATCCCGCCGGCCGACCCCTGCCCCTTGCCGTGAATCACCAGGACTTCGCGTCGGCCTTGTCCGGCGAAGGCTCGCAACTGGGCCTCAAGGCGCATAAATGCTTCATCGATAGTAAGTTTACGGAGATGGACCGACGGCGGAGCATCGTCCCGCACCGGTTTGCGATCCTCGGGCAGCCGCTCCTCGGCCTCATACCGGATGGACCGCCGCTTGCCCCGGCGCGGGCTTCCACCGGTGCCCTGTGATTTGGTTTTGCCCTTTTTCCGGCCCATCGCTCCCATTCCTGATCAGACTTTCAACCGCACCACTGTGGCTCCCCACGATCCCCTATCCGACGGGTGGCCATAGGATTCCACCGCGGGGTGCTTCTCCAGTATACTGTATACGATGG
Source organism: uncultured bacterium (assembly GCA_965369705.1). Lineage (GTDB taxonomy): Bacteria > Krumholzibacteriota > Krumholzibacteriia > LZORAL124-64-63 > LZORAL124-64-63 > JAGLCY01. Next base: position 2,387 of record CBDURF010000216.1, on the reverse strand, counting down.
TCCTGAGAACCCCGATCCCCTTGCCGTGGATGATCCGCAGATCCAGGATCCCCGCCTCCAGGCACTCGTCGATATAATCCCGGACAAGACTTTTCACCTGGTCCGGCGGGAACATGTGCAGGTCGAGCACACCGTCGATCTCCATCGGGACCGCATCCGGTTCTTCCGGCGGACCGGCGTTATTCTGGACCGTCATATCGCCACCTTTCGGTACAACAGGAATGATAGCCCGGTTTCGAGGGATGTTCACCGGTAGAATTGAAATTCGTGGATCGCAATATTGCTTGCAATTCATGTATTCGTACGTTAGATGGCGTAAGTGACAATCAGGGGAAGCAATCCCGAACCAAGGAGACCTACCCATGGCATCAGCGACAACTCCCGTACGGGGCTTCCTCATCGCCGTCATCGCTCTCTTTTTCCTTTTCGATACGCCTTCGGCCCTGCGCGCCGAGAGCGAATCCGACTTCTCGGGCCATTGGGAGGGAGCCATCAAGCTTCCGAACGGCGAGCTCGGCGTGCTGATTGATCTGGCGTTTACTCCCGCCGAGGGGTGGACCGGGACGATCGACATCCCCCTCCAGGGCGCGACCGGGCTCCCGCTCACCGACTTCGTCGTCTCCGAGTCGGACATCCGCTTTTCCATTCAAGGAGTCCCAGGCGAGCCGACCTTCGATGGCCACCATGTCGGCGATGAAATCCTCGGCAAGTTCCGGCAGGGGGATGCGGAGCTGGACTTCAAACTTGGCCGCGAGAGCATCTCCCTACCATCCCGGCCGCAGGAGCCCAAACCACCCTTCCCTTACGATTCTGAAGAGGTCACCTTCGGCCACGGAGACATTTCGCTCGCCGGGACGCTAACTCTACCCGAGGGGAACGGTCCTTTCCCGGCTGCGGTTCTCATTACCGGGAGTGGGCCGCAGGATCGAGACGAGTCCCTTCTAGGCCACAAGCCTTTCCTCGTGCTCGCCGACCACCTGACCCGCGCCGGCATTGCGGTTCTCCGAAGTGATGATCGCGGTGTAGGCGGGTCCACGGGAAGCGTGCGCAACTCGACGAGTGCCGACTTCGCCGAAGATGCTATCGCCGCGGTGGAGTTCTTGGCTGATAGAACCGAAATCGCCGCCGACCGGATCGGTCTGATCGGACACAGCGAAGGCGGAATGGTGGCGCCGCTGGCAGTAGTCCGGGGTGCCGACGTCGCGTACTTGGTGCACCTCGCCGGACCTGGGGTTCCGACATCTCAACTACTTCCCAAACAAGCCGAGCGTGTTGCGTTGGCCAGCGGTACCACGGCGGAAGCGGCAACAAGCCAGGCGGCCCTGATTCGTGAGCTCTTTGACGTGCTGGAGGCTGATCTTTCCGAGAACGAAACGCGCGAGCGCCTCACCGATATCGGGCGTCGGCAGATCGCCTTGCAGGACACCGGGGACGAGAAGATCACGGAGCAGGAGATCGAGGAGGAGATCAGCGAGCAGATGGAAGTGGTGTTGACTCCTTGGTTCCGCTACTTCGCGGCCTATGACCCCGGTCCGGTCTTGAGCAAGATAGAGGTGCCCGTTCTGGCTCTGAACGGGGAGCTCGACACCCAAGTGGATGCGAAGCAGAATCTGGGAGGTATGGAGGTTCTGCTCGCTCACAACAAGGATGTGACATTGGTCTCCTTGCCGGGCTTGAACCATCTCTTCCAGCATGCCGAGACCGGGAGTCCGGCGGAGTACGCATCAATCGAAGAAACGTTCGCGCCAGAAGTACTCGAGTTGATTTCTCAATGGATTCTGGAACGCTTCGGTTCCGCGCCCGGCTCCGAAGATTAGGACGACGGTGGAACTCTCGAACTGAAAGACTCAGTTGCGCCAAAGGGACTTCCCTCGGTTCTCCAAGCACTTCTTTGGTCAAATCGAGCCAAAAAAGGTTTCGATATTCGCCCATTACTCAACAGTTATTTCCGATCTCCATAAAAATTGAGAATTGGGAAATGCCACCTTTCCTGAAAAGGGAATAGAGGGAAACGAACAAAATTTTTCCAGTTGCCCCGGCGATTTAGCCAACAAAAAATGATTGCCCATCACCCGGACAGCCTTCTGCATCCTAATAGTATATCTGGTCGGAACGGCGAGATTTGAACTCGCGACCCCTTGCCCCCCATGCAAGTGCGTTACCATTCGAACTTACGTCGGTCTGTTCCGGAGGCAGACGCGCCGTTTTGGATCTCAGATTATCAACTCATTTGTTTTCAATAGGTTGGGTTTTCAAAGTGCCCCCGGGGGCACTTTCTTGAGCTACTTTGTTTGTTTTCAATGTTTTATAATCATTAATGTTGTCCCCAATCTCCCCCCGGGGGGCGATGTTCGGAGTGGTATTTTTTTGCATGGGGAGAATGCCGC
>CBDURF010000215.1:0-5179 GCA_965369705.1 uncultured bacterium | reverse complement strand
CGATTTTGAGGTTAAATATGGGATTTAAGGATAATTTCACTATTTGTTGACAATTGCCCGGGCGGCCGAAAGCCTTGGGGGATTTGCGGATGATCAACCAGGGTCGGGAGGTGTTCGCGGGAGGGATCCTGAACTACAATAGTCGTTATTCAATAAGTATCTTGATTCAAGTCTTTTAGGGCTCAGTGAATACTATCCGGACTTCGGGACCCAATCGTGAGGGGTTTTGGTGGAAGATCCGAAAAAAAATGAATGATTATTCATTGATCTTTTACCCCCCCACATCGGTCGGATATTTTTCCCTGGACACCTTGTCGCTAGATGATTTTTTGGTCTGACATTTTGACAATTGAAAGGGCCGAAAAACGCATTTTTCGACTCTTCATGAGGATTTCAGCAAGGCTTCGGCCCGTAACCAGTCTCCATTCGTGGTCACTTTCCAGTTGCCCTGTTCCCCTGGGACAACCATGGGCGCGTGACCCCGCACAGCCAGCAAACGACCATCATCGGTGAAATCGGCACCCGCCTCGGCGGCCCAGGTGTGGGCTGCATGGAATAGGTCCCAGCGGAAAACCTGGGGAGTCTGCACCGCGAGCAGGGAGGAACGTTCCAGGTACACCGTCGCCCCCGCCTCGGACTGGACGATGGTGTCCGACACGGGAACGCCCGGCACCGCGCCCCCGGATTCGGCCGCGGCCCGGCCCAGCCGGACCAGCAGGTCCGCCGAGGCAAACGGACGGGCCGCGTCATGCACGGCCACGAGATCGTCCGCTTGCGGAGAATGCCTGGCCTCCAGCTCCCTGACGGCGTTCCAGGTGGAAGCGGTGCGGGAAATTCCGGCCGGAGCCAGACCCCAGGGAATGTCCAAATCCTGCAGGGCTTCGCCGGCGGTCTCGCGCCACGTGTCGGGAACCGTGAGAATCAGGTCGGCGGGGCGGCAGTCATCCTCCGGTCCAAGGCTCAGGAATTCCTGGAGGCTGACGGAGAACAGAACCCCCCGGCCCGTGGGCCGAAACTGCTTGAGGACGCTGCCGGACCCCCCGGTCCGCAGGCCCTGTCCACCGGCCAGCAAAATCAGATGCAGGATGCCGCCGGCCATCTCAACCCCTTCCGGCCCGCCGCATGGACGGCTGCAGGGCCAGGGCCACCGCCTCCTCGACGCTGGTGACGGTTACCAATTCCATCCCTTCAATCTTCCCCCGGTGAGGTCTTGACCCTTCGGTCCGGGCCAGGATCGCCCTTGCGAATCCGTGCCGTCCGGCTTCCCGCAGCCGGCTGTCGAGATCCGCGACCTGGCGGATCTCCCCGGTCAGTCCGACTTCGCCCAGAACCAGGTTGTCCAGAGGAACGGGGCGTTCGCGAAGAGACGAAGCCAGGGCAACGATGATGGCGAGGTCCGCCCCGGGATCGTCGATCCGGCCGCCTCCAGCCACCTTGACGAAGATGTCGCAACCGGTCAGATCCATGCCCGCCCGCTTTTCGAGGATCGCCGCCAGCAGCGCCACCCGTTTGCTGTCAACGCCCTGCACTACCCGTTGGGGGGTCCCGTACCGCGAGGTCGAGACCAGGGCCTGGACTTCCACCAGGAAAATGCGCGACCCGTTCTTGACCGCGCACACGGCCGACCCGGGTTCAACGCCCCGCCGGCCGCTTAGAAACAGGACGCCCGCCTGATCAACCGGAACCAGGCCCTCGGCGCGCATCTCAAGCACGGCCAATTCTCCGGTGGTGCCGAAGCGGTTCTTCACCGCCCGCACCATGCGGATAGGACCGCCGCCGCTGCCTTCGAAGTACAGGACGGTGTCCACCATGTGTTCCAGCAGCTTGGGACCAGCCAGGTCGCCGCTCTTGGTCACGTGGCCCACCAGGAATACGGGATGTCCCGAGCGCCGCGCAAAGTCGGCCAGCACGCCTCCGCAATAACGGATCTGGGTTGGGCTGCCGGGGAAGGAATCGATGTGTTCGCTGTGCAGGGTCTGGATTGAATCTGCGATAATCACCGTGGATGCGCGCTCACCGGTCTTATCATCACCACCGGTCTCCCGGTCGAGGATCTCCATCAGGCTTTCCAGTTGAACCTCGGGAAGGATATGGAACCCTTCCTCTTTTTCAGGGGAAAAGCCGAGACGTTCGGCCCGCATCCTGATCTGGGCGGGCGACTCCTCGCCGGCGACATAGATGACCTTCAGACCCTGACGCACCCACCACAGGGCAAGCCCCGTCAGCAGCGTGGATTTCCCCACTCCCGGTTCGCCCCCCAGCAGCACGACCGATCCTTCGACCAGACCGCCCCCGAGGACCCGGGCCACCTCGGCCGGCTCCACCGGCAGACGGTTGGTTTCCGCTGACGCCACCCGGGCCAGAGGCACCGGTCGCGGCTTGCCGCCGCCTTCCACCGCTGCAGGCCGTCGACCGCCCGCGCTGAATCCGCGCGCACCCTTGTGGCCGGCCTTGCCGACCACCTTGACCTCGGCGAAGGTGTTCCATTCCCGGCACCCGGGACACTGGCCCAGCCAGCGCAATTCCTCGTGACCGCAGCTCTTGCAATAGAAACGCGTGGTGTTTTTCGCCATGATTCCATTTCGTATACTGCCGATCAGCGGACCAGAAGCATCTTGCGGGCCTGGACCAGCTGGTCGCTTTCCAATCGATAGAAATAGGTCCCGCTGCTGACGGCCTGGCCCGACCTGTTTCTTCCATCCCAGACGAGGGTGTGGGGACCAGCCGGCAGGTCCTCGTCGAGCAGCCGCCGGACCAGCATACCACGCACATCGAAAATGGAAAGCCGGGTCTGCCCCGAACGAGCCAGATCGAAGGATATCTCGGTCCGGGGGTTGAAGGGATTGGGCACGTTGGGACCCAGCTTCGTCACCCGGGGCAGCGTCCCGTCCTCCACGGGTGACACGTACCGGATAAGGGTGAAGTGCAAGCCCCAGGAATTCAGGGTTCCCGTGTTACCCATGAAATAATCGACCACTTTCAGCGTCCAGTCGCCTTTGTTGGAAAGATCCAGATAGTCGTCCAGACCACCTGGTCCATCCACGGTCAGGTTCATGGGCCAATTCCCGGTCAGATTCGCCAACCCGGCTCCCGAGTGGTTGTGAAGCGTGATCTCGGTCCCGTCCGGACCCGTCAGCAGGATCAGCAACTCACCCAGGTCCGGATGAGTGATGTCGATATCCACTGTCACTTCCAGCATGAAACCCGACTCTTCGATCGGCACGTTGATCACGCTGGATACCCCCCAACCCACGCCGTCGGGAATGGATACCGAGGGAGTCGCCACGTAATCGATCCGCCGCCAGGGGCCGGTATTGAAGGAAAACGCGGATTCCAGACCCTGATAGGGCAGAGCGGAAGCGAATCCGTTGGTGCCCGACGCCTCCAGGTAGTACTCCACCAGTGCGTCGGCCGGCTGACCCGGAATGTCCGCGGCATACGTATCCGGCGTCCCTGTGGCCGCCAGGGGAAAGGTTGTCCAACCGCCGCTGTTCACCCGATAGATCAACCAGATGTTGGCCGGATCCACGCCCACCCGGTCGGTGATGACCGCGGTGACCACATAGGGACCGGCCGTGTCCTCGGTGTCCGGCAGGGGCTGATGATCAATAACCGGGCCGAACCAGTTGGCCGCCGCGAGGGCGTCGACAATGCCCCAGCCCATGTCGTTGTCGGGGGTCGAGGACTGGCTGGCGGTCTGCTGCAACGCCTCGATGACCTGCATGGGTGTCAACTGCGGGACACGCTCCAGCATCAAGGCGACAACACCGGCTGTCAGCGGACAGCTGAACGAGGTCCCGGAGGCGTTCAGGTAGGCGTGATCGTCGTTGGGATCGGCCACGGTGTTGGACAGACCCAGGGCGGCGACCTCGGGTTTGATTCGCCCGTCGAAAGTCGGGCCCGGGGAAGAGAAGGAGGTAACGATTCCGAAGATGTCCACCGCGCCCACGGTCAGGACGCTGTCACCGTCGGCGGGGGCCCCGACCGTACCGGTCGTGGTGCGCGAATTCCCCGCCGAGTTGATCACGAGCAGACCCCTGCCTGCGGCCAGGTCGGCGGCGATGGTCGTCACAGCGGTGTTGCCGTCCAGATCCGAATATTCATACCAATCGAAATAGCTCAGCGAGGATGAGACGAGGTCCGCACCTAAGGACTCGATCCACTCCAGACCCGCTACCCAATAATCCTCCTCGATGGGAATTTCCTGGGAAATATCCTCGGTCTTGCCCAGCACGACCGACGCGCCGAACGCCGGCCCCACCAGGCTGCCGGGCATGTTGCCGGCCACGGTGGACAGGGTCATGGTTCCGTGGTTGCGGGATCCCGCGGGATCACCGCCTTCGTCGTCGACATTGGAATCGTTGTTGATGAAATCCCACGTTCCCAGAACCGGAATCTCCTGCAGGGCTTCGTGAGCCGTGTGGAATCCCGTGTCGAGCATGCCGATCAGCACCCCCTTGCCGGACAGACCGGCCTCATGGAGGGGCGGGACGTTGACCTGAAGCATGGCGCCGAGATTGGCGCCGTAATCCACGGTGCCTGAAGCGGCGCTCTTGCCGATCCCCGGAAGCGGAACCACGGGCACGGGATCCCCGACCGGAGTGGGGATCGCCGCCCGGCGTGTCCGATTCACCAGATCCATTCCAGCCACACACTCAAGCCTGGACAACCGTTCGGCCTGGGCTCGGGTCACCCGGAAACTGGCGGCGTTCAACCAGCGGCTGGTCTGCCGAGGCGTCGCGCCCGTGGCCCGGGCTCTCGCAAGGAAATCCGGATGCACTGCCAGATCCGCCTCGTCGACCAAACGCCCCTCCGGCGGAGCGACCTTGGCCCTGCGTCGGGCGGCCCTAGGCGAGAGATCATCCTCAGCCGCGTCCAGGGCGTTGCCCAGCGCCGCACCGGACAAGCCTTTGTCCCCAAAAAACACCCAGACCACCCAGGGACCCTCACCGTCGAGGGCTTTGACCAGGCGAAGTGACATCACAGAACTTGTTTCCCGTACCGGACTTGGAGACCAGACCAAGGTGATCAGCAGAACAAAACAAACTGCAGGCAGAAAAAGGATTTTCCTGGGCATGGGCAACTTTCCTTGGGTTTGGACGGGACCAATCAATTATGATCCATGATTATATCAAAAAAACCGAAAGGAGATAGACTCTCCAACAAATTGTTAAGGGGA
>CBDURF010000214.1:0-5202 GCA_965369705.1 uncultured bacterium | reverse complement strand
CATTTTTTACAGAACTGGATGTATCTATTATTGATGCAAATTACACAGTTGTTTTCTTTGATTTGTATTCATTCATTCAATCGCAGAATCCTGCGAATTTTGGGAGGGGAGAATCGCAGTTTTCTGCGAAAATCGGGGAACAACTTAGGGCGCTGCGGAAGGATATGGAACGTCGGGGAATTTTCCGGAACGAAGTCGAATCGCTCCTCCATGCCGGCCGTTTGGTGCAGCGTGGGTGTGGAACCTGGTACGAGGTAGGGAGTGGGAATTGCTGAAAACCGTGAATGTGGTATTCCGTTCTGTTTCAGAGCCACACCAATAAAAGTCACTCCGCAAAATCGAGAAACTGCTCCAGCACGGGCATGGGACGGGGCAGCCGGCAGTTGGCCGCCTCCCCTGCCGGGATATCCAGTTCTCCCAGGATCTCCCGCAGGACAGCCAGACCGGCGGGAATGTGATCGAGGAAGGACCGCTTGCCCTTGACGTGGCCCAGGAACCCGTAGGCGCCCAGGGCCTGCATGATACGCTGCAGCCCTGCGGCCTGGGCCATGGCCCGGATATCGGTGGCACTGAGAGTGCCGGCGGAACCGGCGACAACAACGGTAGTGGCGAACCGGTCCAGCAGTTCAGCCCGGAATCCCGCCGGAAGGCCGACGTAAGGATCCAGCAACAGTGACATCAGGTCGTAGGTCAAGGGGCCCAACCGCATGCCCTGGAAATCGACCAGACGAATCCGACCATCCTGCAGGTGGATGTTCTGTGACTGGAAATCGCGATGGATCAAAACCTGAGGTTGGGCAGCAACCATCTCCGCCAGTGCGTGGAATTCCACATCGAGTTCCGCCACGTCGGACAAGCTCAGGCCCAAATGCCCAACAAGGAATCGCTCCCTGAAATAATCCGTTTCCCAACGCAGGGATTCATAATCCAGACAGCGGTCCACCGCGGAGGAACACTGCGACCGGGCTGCTTCCGTGGCGGACTGCAGGTCAAGCAAGTGGTCCACGGTCCGCCGGTAGGCATCGGCGACCGTTCCGGACTCAAAGCCTTCGCTTTGAACGAGGGAAAACAGGCTGTCGGTTCCCAGGTCCTCCATCAGGACCGCATGGTCAGCCTGGTCAACGGACAACAGGGAGGGACCACCCAGGTTTCGGCTTTCGAGAAATCCGGCAATCTCCGTGAACCGTTCGAATTCCTGGTCCGCCGGCGGGCTGATCATGGCCACGGCCGACCAATCCCCCACCGCCATCCGCCAGAATCTGCGGTCCGAACCGTGACCGGTGATGCGGTCCAGGTCCATGCAGGAAAATCCGGATGCGGATTTTTCCACAGAAAGGCCTTCCTGGGCCGCGAGATAACGGGCCAGAGTCCCCAGGTCGCTCCAGTCGATTCGGTCCGGGGCATATCCCCTCACACTGGCCGGGTCCAAGGCCAGGGCCCGGACCAACGGATCGATCAGGGAGGAAAAGCCCGGACCGATGTCGGCGAGCAGGTCAGAGGTAAAAACGCCGATGCCGGTGTAGGTAAGATTTCGCGACCCGGAAAGGTTCGCTGTGGTCGGCCGGCCGGCGATGCTGACGATCCGTTCATCATCGCCAAGAGCGACCGAATTTACCGCCGGCCAGTCCACCAGCAACAGCGTGGCCAACGCGCCGGTCCTTCGGTGTTCGGCAACCAGCGGAGCCAGGTCCACCTTGCAGAGAACATCGCCGTTGTGCAGTAGGAAACTTTCCGCCCCGGTCAGGAAATCCCGGGCCCCGTCCAGGGCGCCGCCCGTACCGAGGATCTCCTGTTCCGGGAACAGGGTGAACCGGTCCCGGTCCGCGCGGCTCTCTAGGTATTCAGCCACCATTTCGCCGAGATGGTGGGTGTTGATGCCGATGTCCGCGACACCGACCTGATCCAAACCGGCGATCACATGGTCCAGAAGGGGCCGGCCGGCGACATTGAGCAGGGGTTTGGGGACGTGATCGGTCACGGGGACCAGGCGCGTGCCGTAACCCGCGGCCAGGATCATGCCGCGCAAAGAGTCACGACCGGTGCCCACCGAACCGTCACTCATAACGCCGGAACTCCGCGGTCAATTCGGCGAAAGCCTTCAACTGTTCCAGCCAATCGGTCTTCATCTGCCAGGGGGAAAGACCCGCCTCCACCCCGGCCCGCCAGCCGTGGCCGCCGGCCAGGATGTCGATGGGCGGTTTTTCAGTCTCGTATTCGTAGGGCGGCTGCTTCCAGGCGAACCCGTCCGGCCACAGATTCCGGATCGCCCCGATGGCCGCCGTGTAAGTGGTCACCGCTTCGAAAATGTCCGGATCGGTAAGATGCACCTGCACCCCGCCGCAGACCTCACCGGCGTACTTGTGAAAGGTGGGCTCGAAATGCAGCGGCCGGAAGCGGCAGCCGGGCAGATTCCAGGCCGTCAGGATATCCGCCAACATATCGGGATCGACATACGGGGCGCCGAAGATCTCGAAGGGCCGGGTCGTGCCCCTGCCTTCGGACAAGGTCGTTCCTTCCAGAAGACAGGCCCCCGGGTAGACTCGCACGGTGTCCAGGGTGGGCATGTTGGGCGAGGGCATGACCCAGGGTAGGCCGGTGGCGGCGAAATCCATGTCCCGTTTCCAGCCTTCCATCCAGACCACTTCCAGATCCAGATCGAGCTCGAGCCAGCGGACGATAAACATGGCTAGTTCCCCGGCGGTCATCCCGTGCCGCATGGGGATGGGCGCCAGTCCGACGAAAGAGCGAAACTCCGGGTCCAGCACCGTGCCCTCGGTGAGCGTGCCGCCCAGGGGATTGGGACGGTCCAGGACGATCACCTGTTTGCCGTGTTCGGCACAGGCTTCCAGGCACAGCAGCATGGTCCAGATGAAGGTGTAGTAGCGGGCGCCCACGTCCTGCAGGTCGATGACCAGGACGTCCAATCCATCCAGCATATCGGCGGTGGGCTTGCGGTGCTCCCCGTAGAGGGAATGGACCGGCAGACCGCTGCCACCGTCGGTGAAACCTTCCCATTCGATCATGTTGTCCTGGGTCTGGCCGAGGATGCCGTGCTGGGGGCCGAACAGGGCTTTCAGATCGACCGTGCCGGATTTCCGGATCAGCCCCACGGCATGACGCAGCCGCTGATCCACCGAAGCCGGATGCACGAGCAGGCCGACACGCCTGTCGCCCAACCTGGCGAAGCCATCGGCGACCAACCTGTCCAATCCCGTGTTCACATGTACCAAAACCGACTCCCGGTCATTTCAAATAATCCGGTTTGCAGGCGCCGCAGCCGTCCCACATCCGTTCGTAGGCGGCCAGGCGGTCGGCGATCAGTGCCCGGGCCTCATTTTCGTTCTTCAGGGGCCGGATCACCTTCCGGTTGGGCGCGGGATCCTCGACAATGGCCCAACCCAGCTTCTTACCCGCCGGCACCGGCCGTCGGACCAACAGGATCCTGCCCGACATGAACGTGTCGATGTCGTCCACCAGAGGGAAATGCTCAGCCACGCCGACCCACTCGTCCGCGCCCAGCGGCACGATGGCCCCCGCGGCCAACTTTTCGACCAGACCCTCCAGGGTGAAACGTTGACTCATGAATCTTCCATTCGCACGAAGGCCAGCCTTTCGACGGCCTCGGCCATCCGGTCCCAGGAGTATTTCTCCTTTTCCGCGGCGACCTCCGCGGCGAAATCGCGGGCCCGGTCCTCGTCGAAAAAGCGGATGACCGCGCCGGCCAGGGCCGACGGATCGGCCGGCGGCACGATGAAACCGGTCCGGCCGTCCCGGACCACCTCGGGCAATCCGCCCACGTTCGTGGTCACCACGGGCAGATCGTAATTGTAGGCGATCTGGACGATCCCGCTCTGCGTGGCCGAAACGTAAGGCAGAACCGCCAGGTCCGCCGCCAGGAAGTAGTCTTCCACGATTTCGTCGGGAACGAAACCGTCCACCAGTTGGATGACGTCCCCCGCTCCCGAGGCGGCGATGCGGTCGAGATAGGGTTGCTTCTCCCCGTAGATGTCCCCCACGATCAACACCCGGATCCCGTCTCCGAAACGGGCCTTCAGGTCGGCCGCGGCGTCGATCAAATGCACGACCCCCTTGTAGGGCTTGATGAACCCGAAGAACAAAACCAGTCGGGCCGCTGACGGGAGATCCAACGCGTCTCGCGCTGCGGCCGGGGTCTTGCGGGGCCGGCCGGGTTTGCCGAAGTCGTAGACGGGATGCGGCGTGGTGATCACCGTTGCGGGATCGGTGTCGGGCAGCACCGTGAAAAGATCCTGCCGGACCTGATCGCTCTGGGCGATGAAGCCGTGACCCTGCCTCAGGGCCAGGCGGGTCAAAAACCGGCCGAGGGGATACTTCTCGTGGGGAATGACGTTGTCCAGGAGGTAGATGATCCGTATGTCCGTGCGGCGGCGCAACAGCCAGGTCACCCCGAAAAATCCCGGGGCGAAAAACGGGATCCAGAACTTGATGACCACCGCGGTGGGCGCCTGTCTTTTCAGATCGCTGCTCGTCCGCCACCAACTCACCGGGGACCAGGGCACGAACCGTGGACAGTTGGCGTGATCCAGCCAGGGCGCGGTCTCACCTTCCTGCTCGCTGCCTGGAAAGAGAAAACGGGGGTATTGTTTCCTGAAGGAAGCCCAGAATACCTCGTGCCCTCGATCTTTCAGGATCCGGGCCAGCATGCCGTAATAGGTCACGATTCCGCCCCGGAATGGAGGCGCGGGCCCCAGGAAGGCCAGCTTCACGGCGTCCCCAGCAGGTCGTCCACCGCGGCCAGGACCACGCCCGGCTCCAGGGTCTCCATGCAAAAGGATTCATTGCGGCAACGGGGCTGGAAGAAGCAGGTGCACTCCTGTCGCGGGGCCAGGATGCGCCCGCGCCCGTACAATTCGAATTCATGGGGATTGAAGATGTTGTTGAACAGGACCAGCTTTTTTCCCAGACCCAGGGCGATGTGCATGGCCATGGTCACCGCCGTGACCACCAGGTCGCAACGATCCATCAGGCCGATGAAGGTTTCCAGACTGTAATGGCCGGGATAGCAGGCCCCTGTACCGTCGGCAAGGCGCCGATTTTTTGCGTCCTCCAGGGGACCGCCCAGCAGCACGACCGCGTAACCCGCCTTTTGCAGGGACTCCGCCAGTTCCGCCCAGTACTTTTCCGGCCACAGGCGGCTGGTCCAGCGGCCGCCGCACCCGGTGT
>CBDURF010000213.1:0-5219 GCA_965369705.1 uncultured bacterium | reverse complement strand
GATCATCCCGAATTCCCGCACCAGGTACCAGGCCCCGCCCACGGGATCACCCGTGGCAAACGGCGGCACGGCCAAGCAGGACTGGAACATGGCCGCGACCAGGATCTGATGGGCCCCCGTGGTGAAGAAGAGCAGGACCGCAAGCAGGTAATAGAACTGTGAGATGACCGAGATCTGGGAATTGCTCATGGGATCGAAAGAATTGACGATGGCGAAGCCGATCTGCATCCCGGCGATCGACCCGGCGTAGCGCACGGCCGTGAACACCAGGTTGATGGTGAACCCCAGCAGGGCCCCCACCACCAGGGACCGCACGCACTCCATCACCAGGGAGGGCCAGGCGAGGGAAACGGTCCCCGCGGGTATGGTTGTAGCAATTCCCGGCGCCAGGGCCGCGGCGAAGCTGACGGCCAACGCCACGCGCCACAAAGGCGGCACGCTCCGCATGTCCAGCAGCGGCAGGGTGGCCGCCAGAACGCCGAAACGGACCGCAAGAGCCGCCGTGATCGCCAAAAGAGTGAGGTCGAATTCGAACTGCACCTGGTCTCCTACATGTTGGCTATGCGTGAGAACATGGCCTCGGCGAACCCCGTCATCTGGTTGATCGTCCAGGGCAGGGTCAGGATCAGGACCAAAAAGACGGTCAGGATCTTGGGCACGAAGGTCATGGTCATTTCGTTGATCTGGGTGGCGGCCTGGAAGATGCTGATGGCCAGACCCACGATCATGCCGGCGGCCAGCATCGGGCCGGCCACGAAGATCGCCGTCCGCATGGCGTACTGGCCGATTTCAATCACGGTTTCAGGTGTCATGACTGTTTCCTTTCCACCCTACTGGAAGGCCTGGACCAACGACTTGACGACCAGGAACCACCCGTCGACGAGCACGAAGAGAAGGATCTTGAAGGGAAGGCTTATCAGCACCGGCGGCAGCATCATCATGCCCATGGACATCAGGACCGAGGCGACCACCATGTCGATGATCAGGAAGGGAATGAAGAGCACGAAACCCATCTGGAACGCTGTCTTCAGCTCACTCAGAACGAAACTGGGGATGACCACCAGCATGGGCAGATCTTGCGGCGAATCCGGCACGTCCGACCTGGTCAGGTCCAGGAAGAGGGCCACGTCCTTTTCCCGCACCTGGCTGAGCATGAATTCCTTGAGGGGCACCTGGACCTTGGCGAAGGCCTCCCCCTGGCTCATCTCCTCGTTCATGAAGGGCTGGATGGCTTCCTCATTCATCTTGTGCAGGGTCGGAGACATGACCACGAGCGTCAGGAACAAGGCCAGACCGATGATGATCTGGTTGTTTGGCGCCTGGTTGGCTCCGATGGCCTGCCGCAGGAAGCCCAGCACGATGACGATGCGGGTGAAGCTGGTGAGCAGGATGAGAAAGGCCGGCGCCAACGACAAGACGGTCATCAACAGGACGATCTTCAGGGCGGAATCCATCGACTTGGGACCGGCTACCCCCTCGAGGGTGAGGGTCATCACCGGGGAAACGGGTTCAACCGCGGCGGCGGTCGCCTGGACGTCGGCCGGTTCAGCGGAGTCCTGGGCCAGGGTCGATCCCGCCGTCAGGAACAGGACGGCCAGAAAGACAAGGACGACCAAAGACCCCAGGAGATGCCTGGTGAGTTGTTTTTCAGCCTTGAAGATCATGCCTGGCTTTCTGATGAGATCAACCGCCCGCGCGGGCACGAAATGGTTCCTGTTGAAGAATGGCAATGGATGTGCCACGACAGGCCCGCGGGTCATAACCTGATGGATCTTGTAAGTTATTGTTTTGGAACAAGGTAGAATATGCAGGGAAAGTGGCTGATGTTTCCGACAGACCGAGCGGTCCGAGGGATTAGATGATTTGGAAGGGAAACGGCCAGAAACTGGCCAGGTCCGGATCAGCCCTCCGCGGCGTTGGCCCGGGAACTTTCGAAATCAACCAGAGGCTTGGTCTGGAGAACCACCATGGACCCGTCGTGACGGTAGATGTAGTGAACCTGTTCACCCAGCCGCAGGACCTGGATCTCCCTCTTGGGCCCCAGATTCCAGACCGTCAGGAGCGATGATTCCGAACCGCCGCTGCGCCGATTCCACTTGCCCAGCAACTTCAGGCTGACGATGAGCAGACCGAAGACGACCACCAGCCCGCCCAAGGTCTGCCACCAGGAAATCCCGCTGTCGGCCGCGAATCCGCCGCCGCCCATTGTCGCCAGGAATGTCGCCGGGACTGTCATCAAAGGACCTTCTTGAGCCTTTCGACACGATTCAGGAGCTTGGTGATGCGCACGGCGAAATGGTCGTCCACGACCACGACTTCACCCGTGGCCAGCAACGATCCGTTGACCAGGATGTCCACTGGTTCGCTGGTCTGCCGGTCCAGTTCCACCACCGAGCCTGGAGCCAGATTGAGAACTTCGCGAAATTTCAGGCCCGCCCGGCCCAGTTCCACCGATACCTGCAGATTGACGTCCAGGAGCAGGTCGAGGTTGGCCGTGTCCGAGACCTCATTCTCGAGATCCTGGATGAGGGAAGAGGATTCATCCTCCAGAACCGCAGTGCCCGTGGAGGCCGATTCATCGGCGGTTGGGCCAGCGGGCGCGCCGGGGTCCTGAGGGGTCTGATAGGTGTCTTCGCTGTTCATGCCGCTCACTCCTTGGTCAACTGCTGGGTCAATTTGACGGCCCGATGGTTTCCGACCCGACCCGCTTCGGCGAGCCAGGCGTCCCGGCCGGCGATCTGGATGGTCAGGGGCGCACCGACCGCCTGGGGAAGATCGAGCACATCCCCGGTGGACAGGTTGAGAATATTCTCGAGGTTTGTATCGAATTGCCCAAGCTGGACAATGAGTTCACTTCCGGTGCCCTGGACCATTTCCAGGATTTTTCTCCTGTCGTCGCGCAATTCAGTGGTGTTGCGGGACTCCTTGACCTCGCTGGGATCGAAGATCTCCCGCACGGGCCCGAAAGCCGACAGCGGCATGGCCCACTGGAGGGGACCCTCGAACGCGTCGAGCTTGATCTTGAACATCAGGATCAGGAGAGAAGCTCCTTCGGATATGCCGCTCAGGTATTGAGTGTTGTTCTCCAGAGCGGATAACTTTGACTCCATGGCCACGATTTTGGACATGGCCTTGCGGAACTGTTCAAGGAAACGCTCCACCAGATCGGAGACGATGGCCCGTTCGATCTCGGTGAAATCGCGGACCATCAGTTCCGGGTCCGGCAGGCCGCCGAGGAGTTTCTTCATGAACACGAAGCAGAGCCCGAGATCCAGATGCAGCAGGGAGGGTCCTTTCAGGGGCGGCAGATCGACCATGGCGGCGCAGGTCGGCCGGGGCAGCTCCCCGACGAATTCCGCGTAGGTGCACTGGCGCAGTCCGATGTATTTTATGTCGGTCGTCATGCGCAGGCGGCTGGTGAGTTCGATGGTTCCGTTCTTGGCGAAATAGTCGGCGACGGCCTGCAGGTTCTTCTGGAACGGCCGGGAAATATGATGGGGACGGTGGAAATCGTATTTGACCGGGGTGTCCCCCAGGTCCTCCTCGTGTGAGGGCGCATTGAGAACGTCCTCAAAATCAATTTCCAGGCCGTCGTCCACCGTACCGGCGAGATCCTCGGCCGCGTCGATGGCGGCGTCCAGATCCAGGTCGTGTTCCTGGCCGGTGTCGCTGGCGGGTTTTTCAAGATCGACTGGCGCCACGGGATCCCCTTTATCAGGTTATTGGATGACCAAATCCGAGAAGTAGACGTTCATCAATTTTCCGCCGGAAATGCTTTCGTCCAGACGTCGGAAGATTTCCGCCCGCAGGTTCATCTTTCCGCCAGGCTTGCTGAGATCCTCCACCGATTTTTCCGACAAGGTCATGATCACCACGTCCCGCATTTCGGCAAGACGCACCCTGACGGCCTCGGCGGTGAGCTTGTCCTTCACCTCGAGGTTGATGTTTATCCGGAGGTAACGGGGCCGACGGGAATCTCCGGCGAGGGTGACGATGATGTCCTCCAGTCCCACCATGACCCCTCGCTGGGGCACCTCAGCCGTGAGTTGTATGACGGATTCGCCTCCCACCCCCGCCTCCTGAACAGCCAGCTTGGGGATCAGGACGTACTGGGTCAGACCGAAGGCAACCAGGGCCTGAACGATGACGATGACCCCCAGCAGCACGGCCTTGTTCTCCAGGAGTCCCTTCCGACCCGCTTGGTCGGTTTCACCCGGAGTCGTGATTGATTTGTCCGCCATACCTACGCTCCTTGTCGGTTCGCGATCCCGGTGGATATTCCACCTCGGGGTCTGGCCGCGGGTCGATAATCGGCCGCACCGGCGTATTTTCTTCCGCTTGCCCGGTTTCGGGCGTCAGGATCCCTGTCCCTGGAAAAGAGGGTCGGCGAAGGGCAACTCATCGGCCCGAGGCAGCTCCCTCTTGTCCAATTGCAGGAATATCTCCACTCGTCGGTTCTTTTCCCGCCCCTGGGCGGTGCCATTGTCGGCGATGGGGTGGTATTCCCCGTATCCGGTGGCCGCGATCCTATCGGGCGACAACCCCACCCCTTGAAAAAATCGTGCCACGGTCACCGCTCGGGCCGCGGAGAGCTCCCAGTTGGACGGGTAACGGATGGAATTGATGGGCAAGTTGTCCGTATGGCCCTCGATGCGGACCAAGTAGGGAAACTTGCGGAACAGTCCCGACAATTCTGCCAGGACCTTTCGGGGCTCGTCCCGGAGGTCGGACTGGCCTGAGGCGAAAAGGAACGGCGCCTGGATCAGGAACAGGACTCCGTTTTCCTGGAGTTGAACCTGGACCTCTTGGTCCAATCCGTTGTCCAGGATGACCTGTTCGATCTCCTGCATTTCGTAGTAGATCTCGGCCTCGGCGGAATCGTCGAGGACGTCCGGAAAAACGGGGTTCTGGAGATCAATCGCCGAAACGGGATGATCGAGGATGCCGAAGGCCTCCTGCAGTGACTGGGCGGCCTGCTTGAATTTCGATTGCTGCAGCGAGGAAAACGAAACGATCAGGATGAAGAAGGTCAGCAACAGGCTCATCATGTCGGCGTAGGTCATGACCCAGCCGTCGACCCTACGTCGAATGATGAAGTCCCTTCTCCTGGAAATCATGTCAATACCGGACTTCCGTTTGTCGCCATGTCGCATTGCCTCCGCTGACCGGTCAGGCAGCCCTCTTCTTGGCGGTATCGACCTTCCGGCGGAGGGTTGGGG
>CBDURF010000212.1:0-5260 GCA_965369705.1 uncultured bacterium | reverse complement strand
GTCTTGCCGGGCACATGGCGGTAGGCCGGAAGGGGCCGTTCGGTGTATCTTTTGCCGGAAGAACTGGTCATGTACCGTATCCTAACGCCGGGGCATTCGAGAACCAAACATGAATCCGACAATTAACTGCGCACATCGCGGGGCCTCGGGCCACGCGCCCGAAAACACCATCGCCGCCCTCAAGGAGGCCATCGCCCTGGGCGCGGCCATGGCCGAGATCGACATCCAACAAACGGCGGACGACCGATTCGCGGTGTTCCACGACGACCTCCTCGACCGCACGACCAACACCCAGGGCCCCCTGTGGCAAAAAACCCTGGCCGAACTCCAGACCCTCGACGCGGGCTCCTGGTTCGGCCCCGGATACGCCGGCGAGCGCATTCCCTCCCTCGAAGAAGTCCTCGAAACCACCCGCGGCCGCCTGCCCCTGAACATCGAACTGAAGCTCCACGGACACGAAAGACGACTTGTTGATTTGGCGATCCGGACACTTCATGATAATAATATCGAGGATCATTGCCCGGATTTCGCGCCGAATAACGGATTGGTCACCTGTTTCGACCACCAGATCGCCGCGGAAATCAAGCAGGCCGACCCCACCCTGACCGTGGGCCTCATCCTGGGCCGGCGGCAAAACCTCGCCGGGATCTTCACCACCCCGGTCGATGTCCTGAGCGTGGAAAAATTCCTGGTCGACGAGGCCTTCATGACCGCCGCGCGCGAAGCCGCAAAAAAGGTTCACGTCTGGACCGTCAACGACCCTGAAGAGATGCGCCGCTTTATCGACTTCGGCGTCGACGCGGTGATCACCAACTACCCGGACCGCTTTCCGGGACCGCAGGAAGGACGACAGTGACCGACGCCAACACGGACCTCGCCGGACGCCGGAAAATAATGGGATTCACTGTCGGCTACTGGATGCTGAACATCATCGAGATGTTCGAGCGCCTGGCCTACTACTCGGTGCGCAGCGTGGTCGCGCTGTACATCATGCAGGCCGACGATCCGCACGGCCTGCACTTCACCGCCGCGGACAAGGGCACCATCTACGCCTTCTGGTTCGGCTTCCAGTCGATCCTGCCCACGTTCACCGGCGGTTTCGCCGATCGCTACGGCTACAAGAAGTCGCTGTTCGTGTCGATCACGCTGAACATCATCGGCTACATCCTGATGGGCACGCTGACCTCGTACACGGGCTTCCTGTTCGGCGTGATCGTGCTGGCCACCGGGACGGCTTTCTTCAAGCCCTCGATCCAGGGCTCGCTGGCCCACAACCTGACCAAGGACAATTCGTCGCTCGGCTGGGGCGTCTTCTACTGGATCGTCAACGTAGGCGCTGCCAGCGCCCCGGTGCTGGCCAACTTCATCCGCACCGACATCAGCTGGCAGGCCCTGTTCTTCACCGCCGCGGCCATCATGAGCCTGAACTACCTGATGCTGTTCACCTTCCGCGATTTCGAAAGCGGCGCCGACAAGACCCAGGGCCCGTTGAAAGTGCTGATCCGCACCCTGCGCAACCTGGGTGATATCCGGCTGGTCACCTGGTTGCTGATCATGAGCTGCTTCTGGCTGATGATGTACGCCCTGTGGGATCTGCAGCCCAACTTCGTGACCGACTGGAACGACTCGGGCGACGTGGCGGGCCTGATCCGCAGCGTGCCCTTCCTGCCCGAGGGCTGGGTGGTTGAAACCGACCGTGGTCCACAGGTGCCGCAGGAACTATTGATCAACCTGAACGCGGTGCTGATCGTGCTGCTGGTGATCCCGATCTCGTACCTGGTGCGCAAGATGCGGACGCTCGAATCGATGGTCATCGGCATGGCCATGGCCACCGCCGGCGTGTTGATCGCGGGGCTGACCAATGTGGGATCGATTTTCCTGCTGGGCGTGGCCGGTTTTTCGTTCGGTGAAATGCTGACCGGTCCCAAGAAGAGCGAATACCTCGGCTTGATCTCGCCACCGGGCAAGAAGGGGCTGTACCTGGGGTACGTGAATATCCCGGTGGGGATCGGCGGGCTGGTGGGCGCCAAGCTGCAGGGCTACTTCTACGGCAACTTCGGCGAGAAGGCGGTCCTGGCCCAGAAGTACCTGGCCGAGCACACCGACTTCCTGAAGGGCGCCATCTGGGACGGAAAGGTAGCTTCGCTGGACGCGACCCTGGGAATTCCGCGCACGGACGCCTTCCTGAAGTTGCAGGAGGTCACCGGTATGGACGCGGTGGTGGCCACGGACCTGTTGTGGAACACCTACAGCCCGGGGCCCAATGTTTGGTATCCGTTCGCGGGCATCGGCATGGCGGCGATCATCGCCCTGGTCGTGTTCGCGCGAATGGCGCGGCGCTGGAAGGACATGGACGCTTAACCGGAAAAGGTCGATCATGGAGCTTGATCCCCGCCAGACGATCATCATGGGGATACTTGTTCTGTTTTTGGGCAAGTATCTGAACAGAAAAATTGGTTTCCTGCGCCAATTCAATATTCCGGAACCGGTAACCGGGGGGATTGTCGGGTCGGTCTGTTTTGGGATTTTCTATCTGTTGTTTGATGTCAGCATCATGTTTTCCGACCATTCCCGCGATATTCTCCTGGTCGTGTTTTTTACGGCCATCGGCCTTTCGACGAATTTCAGGAGCATCATCAAGGGCGGCCGGGTTCTGTTCCTTTTTGCGGGCCTCGCGGTGATCTTCCTGTTTATCCAGAATGTTGCCGGCATTTTGATGGCGCTTCTGTTCGGCGAAAATCCAAATACCGGGGTTTTGGCGGGCTCCGCCGCGCTTCAGGGCGGTCATGGCAACATCGTCGCCTGGGCCCCGATATTGGCAACGGAATATGGCGTAATCGGGGGCATGGAAATCGGAATGACCATGGCAACCTTCGGCTTGATTCTGGGAGGTATCCTGGGCGGGCCGGTCGCCAAATACCTGATCCAAAAACATGACTTGAAGCCGAGCGAAAATCCCGAAATCACCATCGGGAAAAAACAGGGGGAAACCCTGGCCATCGACTACGACTCGATGCTGAAGGTCATCCTGATGATTGCGGTATCCATCGGTATGGGCATCCACTTGAACAAACTGGCAGCCCATCTGGGCTTTGCCCTGCCGCTGTTCGTGACCTGCATGCTCAGCGGAGTCGTCCTGGCGAACCTGGTCCCCCTTGTCGTTCCGAAAATGAAATGCCCCACGAATTCCCCGACACTCGCGATCGTGTCCGACCTGAGCCTGGGCCTGTTCCTGGCCATGGCCATGATGGGGCTCAAATTCTGGGGAATCGGGAGTCAGGCGCTGTTCATTCTGGTCAGCCTGTCGGTCCAGGTAGTGCTGATTCTCCTGTTTTCCGTCCTGGTCCTGTTCCGGGTCCTGGGCCGGAACTACGATTCGGTGGTGATCACGGCGGGGTATCTGGGCTCCGCACTGGGCGCCACTCCCACGGCGATGGCGAACATGGCAGCGGTGACCCAGAGGTTCGGCGCGTCGCCGTTGGCGTTCATCGTCATTCCGATCGTGGCGGCCTTCATCGCCCAGGCCAGCAATTCCGTGGTCATCCAGGCCGTTCTCAACTTCATCAACTAAAAAGCGGGCGCCGCACAAGCGGCACCCGCTGATTCAAACCATCACCCTTCTGCTAGAAGTCGAAGAAGAGCCCGAAACTGATTCTCTGGGCCGTTCTCGATTTTTCCAGTGAAGTAAGCGTCTCGCTTCCCGTGTCAATGTCCCCCTCGAACTTCGATGTCTTCTCACCGAGATTCAACTCGATGGCGAAGGTCAAAGCCGGCTGGGGCGTATACATGATGTTGATGAGACCGTACATGTGATTCAGGTTGATGCTGGTGTCGGTTGCCTCGTAGCCGGGGTCCGCTGCAGGGATATCAAACTCGGCGATCTTGTGGCTGTCGAAGATCGAAAAGCCGCCTATCAGGTTGGCGTGCCACTTCGGGGTGAAGAAATGCTCGTAGGCAGCCCAGCCCCCGTAGGTCGGGATGGACTGGACGTTGCCCAGTCCGTCCGCCGCGGCGTCGTAGTTCATCCCGCCGAACGAAGCCAGGTAGGTTGCGATTCCCTGACCGGCATAGAACTGGAACTGGATGGGATTCGTTTTCACCGAACTGGTACTGATGAACCCCGAAATCGTTGCTCCGTAGCCCACGTCGCTCTGATTACCGCCAACGCCCGTGTATTCGAGATTGCGATAGATTCCGGTCACGCGGAGATGGCCGAAATTACCCGTCTTCTGGACCGCTCCGATTATATCGGGGATCGGCTGGTAGGCCGCGGACACGCCTGAATCGAAATCGGGGTTCGTGGTAACCCCGGCGCCCGGTTGACCCAGACCGATGTCGAACTGCCACTGGCTGTCGTTCGTGAAATAGAACTTCAGTTCCGGCTCGCGGCGCCAGACCCCCGAAGGAGGGCCGTCCCAATCCAGCACGTTGGGCCAGATCCCCTTGTCGCCGAAGAAGGACCAGTCCTGCCCGAAGTGGACGAACTTATAGTCGACCCAGAGGTGACGCAGACGATAGTGTTTATCCCCACCCCAGAAGTCGCCTTCCATGTAGCCGACGAGGGTGCCGCCCTCGGTTTCCCTCTGTCCGCGGAAGCGGAATTGGGATTGATGCATGTCGGCCCAGTAACGCTTGCTGTCGTCGCTGCCCCAGACATCGATCTTGCCCACGTTGAAGGTTTCCTCATTCTGCAGTCCGCCATTGAGATCGTAGACCCCGTTGAACTTGGCCTTCACCAGCATGAAGTAATCATACGTCGGTTTACCGTGGAGGCTGTCTTCGGAAGTCATTCGAAAAATCGGCGGCCCGGGCGGCAGATCGAGTTCCACGTCGTAGGTCTTGCCCGACCCGGCTTCCCAGCCGTAACCGTGCTGGGCCCAGGCGTTGGATCCCAGCAGCAGCAGAACGAGTACGAGCGGTAATGCAATCCGTACAATGCGATTCATGGTTTCCTCCCCTAGTACGTGGCGAAGTATTCCTGGATCGTGGCCAGATCAGTGGTCTTCAGCAGCGCCAGGCGCAGCAGGATGCGCGCCTTGTGGGGGCTCAATTCATAAGACGCGATGAACCCAAGTTTGTCGTCGTCGAGCTCGATATTGCGTCCGACCAGGCCCGTCGGCACGCGCGAACTCCGCACGCAGACGACACCCTCCTTGGCCGCCTTGGCCAGCGATTCCACGGCGGCATCGGTCATGTTGCCGTTGCCCAGGCCGGCGGTGACGATGCCCTTGGCGCCCAGCTTCACGGCCGCGTCGATGAG
>CBDURF010000211.1:0-5372 GCA_965369705.1 uncultured bacterium | reverse complement strand
CGGCAGGAACAGGACAATCGCCCCGACCGGAATCACGGCCAGCAACACCACCCCCAGGATCAGCATGAGAGGAACCACAAAAACCAGGGCCAACAGACCCTTGGTCAGGAAAAACACCAGCTTGAAGGGTAGCAGCACCATTGCGAAAACGAATTTCAACAGGAGCATGCCGACGCTCAACGCCACCATCAGTATCGACAAGAGAATGATCAGTTCCAGCATGGGAAACCCTCCAGCCAAGGGAAAAAACAATCGGGCGGCCCGGGTGCGAAAGTCGTTCCTGTGTTACGGATCGCCGTGGGTCAGGTTGCATTGAACCGCAACTTGGAGCCATACCCCCGGGGCTGGTCTTTTATTCGTTTCTGTCGGCACCTGATCATGTGATGATTCCCGCCATCAAACAGAATAATTAACCACCATTGGTGTGCAATTCACTCGTTATGGAAATCTTTATGACCAAATTGAAATTTTCCTGGCTAAAACAACACCAAAAGTGCTATAATATGATTATAGCTGCTTCATTGGCGACAGACCCCGAGTAATGTCGAAGCTCGCGCACTTCCATCTTCATTCTCGGGTAGACCGTGAAGCAGCTATATAATTTTGATCTCCCCTTCAGGATACCACCTTACAGATTCGCGGTCAACATCCCCCGACCACTCGATTGAAAAAAAACGGACGATCCCCGGCCGCTGCCGACGATCGTCCGCATTGATTGTTGAAATCCGTTTTCCTACTTCGTGAACAGCCCCATGTCCACGTCGACGTTGGCCTGGAACGATTCCACGGTGCCGGTGCCGAAGAGCTCATCGTCGTAGGTGATGCGCATCTTCTGGGGCATGGTGAACCCGTCGGCTTCCATGTACTCGTCGATGTACACCTTCTGGACGACCGGGGCCTGGGTCATGGGCGAAACACCGGGCTGCTCGACCATGACGACATGGTTGCTCTCGGTGTCGAGGTAGATGATCCGGTAGTCCTCGCCCACGCCCGTCGCGTAGACCGGGTTGCACATCTTGCCTTCGATCTCCTGGGGATCGAGAGCCTGGAAGGTCCAGGCGTCCAGGTTGCGCAGGATGCCCAGCATGTCGGTCTGCAACTCCTCCTGGGCGCTGGCCAGGTCCTCGCCCTCCATGTCGTTGTCGCCCATGGGGCCGGTGGACCAGCCGGTGTCACCGTTGATGACGCTGGTCATGTTGCCGAAGGGTGTCTTCTGAAGGGTATGAGCCTTGTCCGGGTAGACGACCTGCTTTACGATCGTAAACGTCATGTCCATGCCCTGGATGTTGGCTTCGAGCACCATGGTCTCACTGTAGCTCTTGATGCCCGCGAACCTGGCCTGACCGCCGGAGGCCTCGGCCGTGGCGGCCATCAGCGCCTTGCCCGCCTCGATACTGGCCGGGGTGGCCAGCGGAACTTCCATGGTCGGCTCGGGAATGGTGATGTCCACCATGGTCACCGGACCGAACCCCGAGAAATCACCGTCCCAGTCCGCGTAGTTGCCGACGGCCAGGATGGTCATCTCGTCGGGATGCCACACGGCCTGGGTGGCCTCGATCACCTTTTCCTTGGTCATCCCCTTGACCTCGGCCTGGTATTTCTGCAGGAAATCGGGTTCATAGCCGTAGCGTTCGAACATGACCATGCGGTCGAGGATCTCACGCTTGGTGTCGTAATTGAACACCTCGGAGTTCAGGATCCCGTCCGTGGCGATCTCCAGCTCCTCGTCGGTGACCTCTTCGGTGATCATCTTCTGGATCTCGGCCAGCACGGCCTTGGTGGCGTGCTCGCTGGTTTCGCTCTTGGTCATGGTGTAGGCCATGAACAGACCGGGATTGCGGAACCCGGTACCGCTGCTGCTGCCGACCGCATAGGCCAGGCCCTGGCGGCTGCGGACCTCGTTGAACAGACGCGTGGCGAAACCGCCGCCGAGAATCCGGTTGCCCACCTGGACGCCCGCATAGTAGGGGCTGTCCGCGCGGATGCCCTTGTGGCCCATGAAGACGGTGCTCTGGGTCAGGTCGTCCTTGTCCACGATGTTCACGGTACGCGGAAAGTCGGGGATTTCCGGATCCGCCGGCAAAGGCACGGTGGCCTTTTCCCAACCGGCGAACGCAGCTTCGATCTTGCCCACCATCTCCTGGCTGTCGAAGTCCCCGATCACGACCAGGTACATGCGGTCGGGATGGAACCAGTCACCGTGGAAATCGATCATGTCCTGGCGGGTCACCGCGGCCACAGTCGCGTATTCTGTGTGCCGGGCCATGGGATGATCGGCGCCGAACACGGCCTTCATGGCCTCGCGCCGGGCGATGCCCATCGGTTCGTCGTTACGCCGGCTGATGGAGGCCTTCTCTAGTTCCTTGGCCAGCTTGATCTTGTCCTCGGGGAAGGCGGGATTGCGCAGGATGTCGGCCAGCAGCTCCAGACCGAGGTCCGTATCTTCTTTCATGGCCGACAGGTAGGCTCCACCGCTTGACTGGCCGATCCAGGTCTCCACGGACAGGCCGCGGGATTCGACGAGTTCGTCGATGTCGTCGCCGCTGCGGCTCTGGGTGCCGCCCGTGCGCATGACATTCCCGGTCATGCCGGCCAGGCCGATCTTGTCGGCCGGTTCGTATATGCTGCCCGCGTCGATGGTCGCGCTCAGCTCGACCAGGGGGAACTTGTGATCCTCGGCCAGATACAGGATCATGCCGCTGTCCAGCTCCACCCTCTCGTACGACGGCATCTTGATCTCGTTCAAATCGGGAATCTTGATCTTCTCCCAGGGCTTTTTCGCCAGGCTGGCGGGAGCAACCGCCAACGTGACGAACACGAGCACCAGGAGCATGACGGCCATTTTCTGGTTGATCTGCTTCATGGTCGTTCCTTTCGGCGCCCCGCCGCGTCAGGCGGAGCGGCAGAAGCTCCCTAGGAGGCCTCTTCGGTTTCGATGATGGCGACGGTGCGGTTGGTCTCGACGAAGATCTCGCCCGCCACCCGCTTGACGTCCTCGAGGGTCACGGCTTCGATCTCCTCGACTTCCTTGAACAGGTTGCGCCAGTCGCCGGTGTAGGTCTGATACCAGGCCAACTGGCCGGCCATGCCGGCGTTGCCCTGCAGCCCGCGGATGAAGTTGGCCCGCGTGCGCTGTTTCACGGCTTCGAGCTCCTCGGCGGTGATGCCTTCGGCCACGATCTTGTCGATCTCCACGTAGGTGGCTTCTTCCATGTCCTTGCCGGTCTTGCCCTTGACGGGGATGGCGAAGATGACCAGGCCCGTCTGGTACTTCTGGCCCGGGAAACCGGGGAACGTAACGGCCTGCACGGCTATCTTCTGTTCCTTGACCAGACTTTTGTACAGACGGCTGGTGCGGCCCTGGCCCAGCACGTCGGCGATGACCTCGTACACCGGCCAGTCGGGATGCATCACGTTCTCGATGTGGTATCCCGCGACGAACACCGGCTGGGCGGGGTCCTTCAGGACCATCCGCTTTTCACCCAGCTGCACCGGCTCGAAGGTCTCGACGGGCAAGGGATGGCCGGCGGGAATATCCGAGAAATACTTCTTGGCGTATTTCCGGACCTCGTCGAACTGCACGTCGCCCACCAGCGTGACCACGATGTTGGATCCGACGTAGTTCTCTTCGAAATAATTCCTGCAGTCGGCGCGTGTGATGTTCTGGATGTCGGACATGTAACCGATGGTCGAGTGGTGGTAGCCGTTGGCCATGAACATCAGGTTCTGGAACTGCTCGATCATCCGGCCGATGGGATTGTTGTCCGTGCGCATGCGCCGCTCTTCGGTGACCGGACCATCCTTCTCCGTGTAGAATTCGCGGAGAACGGGGTCGGCCATGCGGGAGCCTTCGAGGTAGGCCCACAGCTCCAAACGGTTGCTGGGGAAATTGTAGAGATACACCGTCACGTCGCAGCTGGTATAGGCGTTCAGACCCTGGCCGCCGTTGTTCTCCACGATCTGGCCGAACTCGTTGGTCACCACGAATTCCCGCGCGGCGTCCTTGGCGGCGGTGAAGGCCGCCTCCAGTTCCGCCAGCTTGGTGGTGTCGGCGTTGGCGCCCTTCAGGCGTTCGACCTTGAGCGCGGCGAAGGTTTCGTCTTCGACCGCCATCGCTTTCTTTTCGGCCTTCCTGTCGCTGGTGCCGATCTCGGAAGTTCCCTTGAAGGCCATGTGCTCAAGGATGTGGGACAGGCCGGTAATGCCCCGGACCTCGTTGGCGCTGCCCACGTTCACGAAGGTGCGGAAGGAAAACACCGGGACGTCGTGGTTTTCCAGCACGATGAAGTGCACCCCGTTGTCCAGGGTGAACTCCTGAATCTGGCCCTCGAGATCGAGGTACGTCTGGGCGCCGGCCCCGACCGCGCCCAGCAGCAGGGCGGCGACGGTGACCAGGGTCAGGATACGGATTCTAGCAGGCATGAACGCCTCCGATGTTTTGCCCTGACTACAGGGCGGCACGAAACTGGCCCGGTCATGTCCCGGCCGGGCGCGGTGAAACTGAAAACAGCCCGAATCTCTTTGAATTCAGGCTCAATGTCGGGGATGGGAAACGTCCGTGGAAGCTATCATTGCCCTCCTTGAAAGTCAATGTCGGGGATGGTACGTACCAAAGGCAGGCCGGGTTCCGGCTGTTTTGAAAAATGAAGACAAAAATTTCGATTGCCGGATCAGCTGCTCAAGCACGCGCTGCGCGGATCTATGAAGCGAAAAAGGCGGTCGGCGGCTTTGCGGATACCAATTCGGGGCGCGGCGACGGGGCCCCCCGGGGGGCCTTCGCCGTGGAAAAGCCGGATTTCCCCGACCACAGGAGAAGCGGGTTCGGGCAGGTCCGGAACGAGCGGCAAACCGTTCCACCGGCGGTCGATACCGAGGGCCTGACACAGCCGTCCCGGCCCCGCGCAAAGATCCCGATCCGACGCCTTGCTTGGATCCAACCCGCGCCGGTCCGCCATCAAATCATGACCCGTGACAGGCTCCAGGGCCCGGACCAGCACCGCGCCCGCCGCACCGTCGGCTTCAGTCACGAAATTCAGACAGTGATGCATGCCGTAGATGAGGTAGACGTAAGCGTAACCCGGCGGCCCGAACATGATCTCGCTGCGCGGCGTCCGTCCCCGGCCCGCGTGCGAGGCCGGATCATTCTCCCCTTCATAGGCCTCGACCTCGACGATCCGCCCGGACACCTCTTTCCCCTCGGCCCCCCTCACCTGAATCACACACCCGACCAACTCCTTGGCCACCGTGATGGTGTCCCGCCCGAAAAATGATTGCGGCAATGGTTGCATTGTTTTTCCCCACTGCTGATCGAGGAATGGGATTTCCGGCATCATGATCGGGGTGTCGGCGATTTCTCATAATCCGCAGGGCGA
>CBDURF010000210.1:0-5474 GCA_965369705.1 uncultured bacterium | reverse complement strand
GACCGGGTCGAAGTCCGCGCCGTGGGCGATCCCGCGCA
Source organism: uncultured bacterium (assembly GCA_965369705.1). GTDB lineage: Bacteria > Krumholzibacteriota > Krumholzibacteriia > LZORAL124-64-63 > LZORAL124-64-63 > JAGLCY01. The sequence continues at coordinate 5,436 of CBDURF010000210.1, read as the reverse complement.
CAGTCAGGTCATCGTCCGCTCAACCATCCAGGATCAATACGACCATTCCTACGTCATCTGCGAACCGGCCGGTCCGGCCGAAGTCGGTCAGCTTTACCGTCTTTTCCTGAAGGCGGGTTTCCCCAAGACGATCAGCGAGGCCGATCGTTATCTCGTGGCCACCGACGAGGCCGAGCAGATCATCGGCGGCGTGGTGTACCGGCAACTGGACGACGAGGCTGTGTTCCTGGATGGTATCGTGGTGAATCAGGCCTTGATGGAACGCGGCATCGCGCGGGCCATCCTCTCGGATTTCTGCACCCGGCTCACGGCCCTGGGCGTCAAGACCATCAAGACCCATTTCTTCCTGCGGCGTTTCTACCAGAAGCACGGTTTCCGGATGGACGAACGCTGGGGCGGCCTGGTTCGTTTCTTGTAGGTCCGGATTGAGGAGGGTCTATTCGGCGGGCTGGCAGCTCTCTCACCTACCCGCCAGAGGCCACAGATTCTCCAGATTACGGGAGGCGGACGCTTCGGTGCGCAGCAGGTCGGCGATGCTCGTCTGTTCCAGCACCTCCGCCACCCGGCTCCCCAGGTGATGCCACACGGGACGCAGTCCGCAATCGTTGGTGCGGGGGCAATCAGGTCGGTCGCTGGCATCACTGCAAGGGTACTCGAAGACCTGTTCCCCGCTGATGCTGCGGATCACACTGCCGGCGCTTGTTCTTTCGGGCAGATCCGCCAGGACATATCCTCCGTTGCGCCCCCTGACCGCCTCCACCACGCCACCCCGGCGCAGCATGCCCAGCAGCTTGGCCACCGTGGGTTCGGGCAGGTCCTCCGCCACCGCAAGGTCGGACAAGGTCAACTGTTCCCCGATAACGGCCAAGCGCATGATGAGACGGACGGCCTGCTCTTCGGCCCTGGTGACACGAAACATGAATACTCCCCGCTGAACCGGTGACCCGGGTTTCGGCGGGACCCGGTCCCCGCCCAAAACCATGAAACAATTTATCAAGTATTTGAAAACTATCACAAATCCAGATTGCCGCAACCCTGGTCCGGATTAATCATGAATATGCGGGGCCGGTCAGTCGGGAGTCATGATTTCCGTCGCCAGGAAATCATCATACATATCGGCCGCCCGGGACATGATGTCCGCGTAGGCCCGCGATCTGGTCATGGCGCTCAGATAGGGCTTCAACTCGTCGAACCTGAAGGAATCCTCCACCTGCATCAGGAAAAGCCGGACGGCCATCACGCTGTCGGGGCGGGCGCGGGTCATGAAATCACGTTCCACCCCCAGGGCCGCCAGCAGAATCGCCACGCTGTCGGCAGCGGCCCGCACCCCGGCGGAGGGGGGTTCGGGCACCGTCCGGATGCGCCAACCCCGGGACCACCAGTCGGGATCCCGGTGGGTCTCGGGACGTGCGGAATCGAGCCGGGGTGCGGGCGTTTCCTGCTGGTGATCCGACACCACTTCCACGGGCGGTGGCGGCAGGATGACCATCCACCGGGGCCCCTGCTCGCGTTCCAGCCGCTCGACCAGGGACAGGGGGGAGAAAAAGGCATCGATCCAGCTCTGTGGCAGGAAGAACACCGTCATCAGAACCATCGCGACGGTCAACCCGATACAGACGGGCCATTTCCAGGGATCCCTGCGGTCACGCATGAAAAATAGAACGATGTTCACTCATGAAGGTTCCGCCGGCTTGACGATCCGGGTTTCCCCCGTCAGGCGGGGATCAACTCATGATTCAGGACGTCGGCGAGGACTTTGTCAAGGTCCGACAGGTTTACCGGCTTGGTCAGGTAGGCGTCCATGCCCGCCTGGAGGCAGCGTTCCCGGTCCTCGGCCGAGGCGTGGGCGGTCAAGCCGACCACCGGGACGTGTCGCTCCGGATCGCCTTCCCAGTCCCGGATGGCTTCGGTGGCCTGCAAGCCGTCCATCACGGGCATCTGGACATCCATGAGAACCAGATCGAAGACCTCTTGCCTGAAGGCCTCCAGGCCAAGACTGCCGTTGGCCGCCACCTCCACGGCATGCCCGCGTTTTTCCAGGTAGCGTTGCACAAAGCGGCTGTTGACGGGGTTGTCCTCGACCACCAGCACCAGCAGGCTTTGTTCCAAGCCTGCGGCGGGAGTCTTGCTGTCGGGCGAGGTCTCCCCGGGCAAGGATTCGTCGCTCACCGGGCAGGCCTGGATGGTGAAGATGAACACGCTGCCGGCGCCCAATTCACTCTCAACCCGGATGTCGCCTCCCATCAGCAGGGTCAGCTGCTCGCTGATGGCCAGACCCAGACCCGTGCCGCCGAATTCGCGGGCGAACGAATTGTCGGCCTGGGAAAAAGTTCCGAAAATGCTGCCCAGTTTATCAGCGGGGATACCGATGCCCGTATCCCGGACCTCGGTCCGTATGAGAAGCATACCGCCCGCGCTGGGGTTGGCGTCGATCGTGACCGTGATTTCACCCCGGCGGGTGAACTTGATCGCGTTGCCGACCAGATTGGTCAGGATCTGCTTGTAGCGGTTGTCATCCAGGATCACGGTCTCAGGCACCACATCAGCGACCTGCCAGGTGACCGGAACCCGGCAGTCCTTGTTGCCCGTGGTCAGGACTTCCAGGCTGCGGGAAACCTGTTCCCGCAAATCCGTGCGCTTGGGTTCCAATTCCATATGGCCGGCCTCGATGCGCGAAAAATCGAGCAGATCGTTGACCAGGGTCAGCAGATTATTCCCGGAATAACGGGCCAGTTCCAGGTACTCTTTCTGTTCCGGGGTGAGATCGGTGTCCAGGGCCAGTTCCGTCATGCCGAGGATGCCGTTGATCGGCGTGCGGATCTCGTGGCTCATATTGGCCAAAAACAGGCTCTTGGCCTCGCTGGCCGCTTCGGCCTCGCGCGTGGCGACGGCCAGTTCCCGGGTGCGCTGCTCCAAAAGGTCGGCCGCCTTGAAATCCCTGAGGATGTGCCGATTCTGGATGCGGGTCTGGGAAAGGCAATAGATGAGGTACAGGCTGAAAATCAGGGCCATGCGAAAGTTCTCGGGGGCAGGCAGGATACCGGCGGCCACGACGGGCAGGCCGAGAATCGCGCCGAGGTAGGGAATGATGGTCCGGGAGTCGGCGCTCAAGGCGATGATGCCGCCGGAGGCCAGTCCCGTGGTCACCAGCATGGTCAGAAGCATTTCCCAGTCCAGGCCGAAGGTCCGCGCCACCAGGATCGTGAAAAATCCCCAGGTGACGGCAAAGACCATGGAGGCTGCCAGGAACATCCCGGCCCAGAGGCTGGGATTCCGGGGATAATCCCTATCGAACCGGCTGCTCAGACGCCTTCTCACCAAGCCGGTGACAACGTTGACCGCGATCACGACCGCCACCGGGACGGGCTCCAGTTTCCAAAGCCCGGTCAGACTGACCACCAGGACCGTGAAGATCGCATAGGCGAAGGACCCGGGCGCGCCGCGGCGGGCCAGAAGGCGGGCGATCCTGACGTCATTTCCGGCTTCAGTTCCTGTGGTCATCATTGCTCCGGCCATGGACTCGGTGAAAACCCCTCCAAATTCACAATGCTTGGGTTGGATTCAGGATCGGCAGAAACCCGTCAAACTATACGAATAATTGGGAAAACCCCCTGCCCGGGAGCCTTGATTCGAGAGATCAGACCCCGTCGGGCAGGAGGATAAGACGTCCGGTGGTCACGGGTTCGGGACCGTCGGTCAGAGTCAGGGCCAGATCGGGACCGATGGCCAGGACGCGGCCTCGTCTGCGGGGACTGGAGGATTGGCCGTCGGGCCGGATCTCGACCTCCCGGCCCAGGACCAGGGAAGTGCCGCGATAGGCCTGCAGTAGGGGCTCCGGTCCCTCGCGCACCAGCTCCTCGAAACGCACCGCCACCGCCGACAGGAGCGAGCGCAGGACCATCGTCAACCCATCCTCCGGCAAGAAGATGCAATCCCTCAGGCAGGTGACCCCGGGCGTGAAGGGCGTCGGTGGGACTACCGGCGCCGCCGCAACGTTCAAACCGATGCCCAGGACCGCTGACCGGATCCGCCCGTCCAGGGACCTGGCGGAGGTCAGCACCCCCCCGATCTTCCGGCCGTCGACCAGGATGTCGTTGACCCATTTGATACCCAGACCGCCTGGCCGGCGGCCGAAGTCGAACAAGACAGACAGGGCGTCCACCACCGCCACGGCCGGCAACATGGTCAGGGCCAGTCCACAGTCCGTTGCCGCGAGGTCGCAACGTAGACCGACACTGAGATGAAGATTTCCCAGCTCGGCCACCCACGACCGGCCAAGCTGACCGTGGAACCCGGCGCCGGACAGCGCCAGGCACAGCACATGGCCCGGAAGATCCTGCCGTTCGGCGATCACCTTGCGCAGGATGTCGTACTGGGAAACGGGCGTACGATGGACCAGGCAGCAAGCGGTCCAGAAATCGTCGCGGTCCCATTCCGGACGGTCGGCGGTCATCAGGGCCCGACCCGCGGCGCCGAACAGGGTGTCCCGGAGAGTCAGGGCGAAGGATTCCGCGCCGGGATCTCCGGCTCCACGTCCGGCCGGTCGCAGGGTCCGGGGCAGGAACCCCGGCAGGATCCTGTGAAACTCTGCGGGATGGTCGACAAGCAGCATGAGGCCTCCGGGACAATTGTGTCCGGTCCAATATGATCCACATTCGCCTGATTGAAAAGGGCTTTGCACCCTTCCAGACCCTGTGCTACGGTCGATCGATCAACGTTTGCGGAAACCCGCGTGTCGCGGGACGCCCCACAGGCGGCCGAGCGGCCGGCCCGGGTTCGCTTACGAAATGCAGAGGAGGCGAAATGCGGAAAAGGATTACTTGCGCCCTGGTGGTTGCGGGATTGCTGGTTCTCGGCTCGGGTTCGGCCCTGGCCTCTGGATTCAGCATCTACGAAGCCGGCTCCAAGGCCACCGCCCTCGGTTGTGCGTTCACCGCAACGGCCGACGACGGCTCGGCCCTGTTCTACAATGCCGCGGGATTATCGTTCATGACCGGTTCCCGCGCCGAAGTCAACGCAGTTTTTGTGGCGCCCCAGTTCAAGTTCAGCGGAAAATTGAGCAAGGCCGACCCCACAACCTCGACCGGGGAAGCCGAGGACAAGGTCTATCCCGTGCCGGGCGTCTACTACACCAACAATCCCGGCGGCAAGCTGGCCTTCGGCATCGGCGTGTACGCCCCCTTCGGCCTGGGCGTGGTCTGGAAGGACGGGGCCGAATGGGTCGGCCGCCGGATCAGCCATGATGTGGTTATCGAGACCGTCTACGTGACCCCGGCCCTCTCCTTCAAGGTGACCGATAACTTCGCCATCGCAGCGGGTGTCGATATCGCCCACCAGAACTTGGAGCTCAAGAAGTACACTCCCGAGCCCATCAACGGTGAAAACGCCATTCACACCACGATAAAGGGATCCAGTAGTATCAACCTCACCCCATCT
>CBDURF010000209.1:0-5503 GCA_965369705.1 uncultured bacterium | reverse complement strand
GGAGGATACAACGGGGGTCCTGGGTATTGCGCGGTATCAGGAAAAAATCCTGATCAGCAACCACGGCCAGGCAGGGAAGAGTCCGTAGAGGTTTCTGAACAAATCCATACCAGGCTCCACCGGGGCCGACGGGATGGGCGCCACCGGTCACGAGTTCGATTTTGTCGATGTTCCTGAAGGGGCCGATCCGGAAAAATCCCGCAGCGTTCGCCAGAGTGGTTCGGGCCGGCCAGGGAGACATGACGGGAGCTTCCGGGATGGGGTTCCCGACAAAATCGTACACGTGACCTTCGATCCACCATGCGGTGGTCACGGTCAACCGCGGGGATTCCTCCAGACGCGACAAGTGGTTTTCTGCGTCCCGGGCACGCACGGCGAACCAGGTAGAGGCGCCCTGTCTCAGGCCTTCGGCGGCGCCAAAGACTTCGGAAAATACGACCTGCCCTGGTTGCCAGGGGTGCTTGCCCAGGATCACGGACTGATCCCAGTTGTCGCCGGTGATCGGCCCCTCGAAGCTCATTGCCACCTGGTATTCCTCAATCGGGAAGGTGGCCCAGGAAATGATTTGCCAGGTTACCTCCACCTCCCCGGGCTGCGGACCGTGTCCCACCTGGACGAAGGGCACTTCCGGAGGACTGTAGGAGACGGGAGCCTCGTTCGGACTACCAACGGGATCCGTGGATTCCGAGCAGCCGCCGCCCAGCAGAAGCAGGGACAGGATCCCGATACGGGCGAAATATCTGTGCAATAAGGAAAACCCCATGAGAGAATGTTATTGAGATCGAAAATCCGAGTCAAGCCGACAGGAGGATGCGATGAAGGACGTGCAAGGACCCGGAGATTCCTCCCCCCCGGATGATGACTTTCGCATGGCCTATGAAGACAGCTGCGACCGTGTTCCGGTCCTGCTGATCCATGGTTACCCGCTAAGCAACATGTTGTGGGACATGCAGATGGATGATCTTATCGATGTTGCCCGACTGATCGCCCCGGATCTGCGCGGGCACGGAATGACCGATCCCACCGAGCCGCCGTACGAAATGGGCCTCTTCGCCGAGGATTGCGCCCATCTTTTGGACCAGTTGGGTATCGAAGGCCCGGTCGTGGTCGGGGGGCTTTCCATGGGCGGGTACGTCGCGTTCGAATTTTTCCGGCGGTACCCCGAAAGGGTCGCCGGCCTCATCCTGGCGGCGACCCGCGCCGGAGCCGATTCCCCGGAAGGGAAAAAGGCCAGGGACCAGGCCACAGGTGTCGTCATCGCCGAGGGGACGGCCGCCATCGCCGAGGGCATGTTACCCAAGCTGCTGGCCCCGGATAACTACGAAGCCCAGCCGGAACTGGTGGATTATGTTCGGGACATGATGCTGGAAACCTCGGAAGACGGCGTGATCGGCGCCCTGGCGGCCATGCGGGACCGCCCCAATTCGACCCCCGACCTGTCGGCGATCGACGTACCGGTTCTCATCCTCCACGGAAAAGAGGACCAGCTCATTCCCCTGGTCGAGGCCGAGGCCATGGCCGCGGCGATTCCCCGCGCCAAGCTGGTGATCGTGCCCGGAGCCGGTCATCTGCCCAACCTGGAGCAACCGGAGATCTTCAATGACGCGGTGAGAGATTTTCTGGAGATCTTCTACGAGGAATAGGGAAACAGCGCCGCCCGGAAGGCCGGGCGGCGCTTGATTATCCGCTAACCCAGGGCATACATCCGATCGAGCAGATCCACCACCCGGTTCGAGTAGCCCCACTCGTTGTCGTACCAGCTCAGGGTTTTGAGCATGTTGCCCGCGATCACCGAAGTGTACTCGCTGTCGAAGATGCTCGAGTGCGGATCGCCCACGATGTCGCTGGAGACCAGGGCCTCGGTGGCGTAACGCAGGGTGGCCCTTAGCCGATCAGTCTCGGAGGCGGCGCGCACGGCTTCGCACACTTCCTCGACCGTCACGTCGCGCGACATGATCGTCACCAGGTCCACCACCGAACCGTTGGGCACCGGCACGCGCATGGCCATGCCGTCGAGCTTGCCCGCCAGATGGGGCATGACCATGCCCACCGCCCGGGCGGCGCCGGTCGTGGTGGGAATCGTGTTCTCGGCAGCGGCCCGCGAACGGCGCCAGTCCGTATGGGGCACATCGGCCAGGCGCTGGTCGTTGGTGTAGGCGTGCACCGTGGTCATCAGGCCGCACTCGATGCCGAACTCCTTGTCCAGCACGTAAACCAGAGGGGCCAGGCAGTTGGTCGTGCACGAGGCGTTCGACACGATCTGATGCTCGGGCTTCAGGTCCTCGTCATTGACTCCCAGGACGATGGTGGCGTCGATCTCGTCTTTCGCCGGCACGGTCAGCAGCACCTTCCTGGCGCCCGCATCGATATGCTGGGCGATCTCGGCCCGTTTGCGGAAGCGGCCGGTGGCCTCGACCACGAAGTCGATGCCCATTTCGCCCCACGGCAGTTCGGCCGGGTGGGGGATCTCGGTCATCTTCACCTTCTGATTGGTGGTGACCATGATGTCGCCCTGCATCTCGGCGGGTTCCTCGAAGGGACCCATCACGGTGTCGTGGCGCAGCAGATAGGCCAGGGCGGCCGAATCGGCCAGGTCGTTGATGGCCACGACCTCGACGCCCTCTTTATTGTTGAGCAGACGGAAGACCGAACGGCCGATCCGTCCGAAGCCATTTATCGCGATCCTCATGACTTGACCTCCCTGCTGCCGATCAGGCCGGCCATTATCTTGGCGGTTTCCAGAAGGCGGTAGGCGTAGGCCCAGCCGTTGTCGTACCAGACGATGCTCTTGATCATCCCGTTGTTCAGGGACAGCGTCGCCTGGGCGTCGATCACACCGGAGTGGGGGTTGCCGATCACGTCGCTGGAGACGATGGGTTCGGTCGTGTAACCCAGCAGACCCTTGTATTTCCCTTCGGCGGCCGCGGCGAAGATCGCGTTGTACTCCTCGGCGGACAGCGGCTTCTCGAGTTCCATGACCAGGTCGAGGTTGGACCCCGCGGACACCGGCACGTTCAGGGCGATGCCGTTGACCTTGCCCTTCAGCTCGGGAATCAATTCCATCACCGCTTTAGGGGCCCAACTGGAGTTGGGAATGATGTTCTCCGCGGCCGACCGGCTCCACCTCAGGTCGGCGCCGGCGCTGTCGCTCAGCTGCTGGTCGCTGGTGTAGGCGTGGACCGTGGTCATGGTGGCCCGTTTGAGACCGACCTCCTCGTGCAGCACCTTGAGGACCAGGGCCAGCGAGTGGCAGCTGCTGCTGCCGTTGGAGATGAGGCGGTCATCGGCGGTCAGTTCGTGGTCGTTGATGCCGTTGATGACCAGGCGGTCGATCTCGCCGACCGGGGGCGTGGACAGGATCACGGCCTTGGCGCCGGATTCGAGATGGCGCTCCAGAACCCGGCGGGTGCGGAACTGGCCGGTGCATTCGATCACGATATCTACTCCCAACACGTCCCAGGGGACTTCCCCCGGACGGGTGCCGTGCACGACACGCGTACGCTGCCTCTCCGTCACCAGCGTGTGGCCTTCCTGGCGCAGCTCTCCCTCGAACAGGCCTTCCACGGTGGTGCTCCTGGTCAGGTAGGCCAGGGTTTCGGCGTCGGCGACGTCGCTGACGGCCGCGAACGTCACCTCGGGATCATTGTGGGCGATCCGGAACATGTTCCGTCCCAGGCGCCCGAATCCCATGATTCCCAGTTTCAAGGACATGGTTCCCTTCCTCGGGTTGAAAGATAGGTTGATCCCAAGATGATAGGCACGAGCGGGGCCACCCTCAACTCAAATTGGGAGAAAAAAACGGATTTACCAAAAATTCAGCCCCGGGCGGCCCTACCTGTCAATCCAAGAAGCCCTGGATGGTGCCCAGGGTCAGATAAAATGAGTCATTGCCGTCCTCAGCCCGTCCGTAGGTCGCAGCCAGCGGACCGAGGTTGGTTCTGGCCACGAGTGACACCAGGCCGCTGTACAGAAGGTCGTCCCAGCCCGCCGCGTCATAATCGCGCCAGGCGTTGCCGGTTTCCAGCTGAACCCCGATGTAATACGAATTCGAAAAGGGACTCAAGCTGCCCGCGAATTGATGGTACCACGCGACCTTGGCCAGGCCGTACACCGCGCCGCGGAACTGGTCCTTGGCGTAACCGGACAACCGGCTCAGGCCTCCCAGGGTGAACATTGCGAACTCGTGAAGGTCGGTCTTCATGGCCGTTCCGCCCTCGATCACGGCGTAGATCGTGTGGTTGTGAAAGGTATGGGCGCCCGCCAATCCACCGTTCAGTTTGGTGAAATCCAGGTCGGAACCGAATTCCGGTCTCTTTTGGGATATCTGGATCAGAGCTTCGAAACCGCGCCGGGGCAGAATCGCCAGATCGTACATGTCAAAGGCAAGCCGGGCGGTATAGCCGCCCCCGGGCCCCTTGAATTCGGCCAGGCTGAGACCAGTTCTGTCCCTGGCATCCAGATGACCATATTCCAGGCCGGCCCGGATTTCCCCGTAGTGACCGAGTCGGAACCCGAATTCGGGTTTGATGCTGAATTGGGTGGTCTTGTACTCCCCCCAGCGCCGGGACTCGAAATACCAGTCCTTGATGTCCATTTCCGCCTTGCCGGTCAGGGCAAAAAACGGGATCCGCCGCCAGGTCATGGGCTGGTAGTACTCCGATTGCACAAGGGAATTCTTTCCCAGCTGGATGTCGGTCCGCAACTCGGCGCCGTAACGATTCATCTCCAGACGGGTCCAGCGCATGCGCGCTTCGATATCGCTTTTTCCGCCTTCGCCACCCTCGTAGGACAGCCCGAAATTGATGATGTTGGGAGAGAAATATTTTTCACTGGCCGTGATGACCAGAACCAGTTCGTCGCCCATCTGTCGCAGCTCGAAATCCACCAGCTCGAACACCCCGAAATCGTAGAGTTTGGCCAAGTCGAACTTCAATTGGTCGAGATCGAGCTCCTGCCCCGTTTCCTGGTGGATGTTTCTGAGGATGGCCTCGTCGTGCACCCGGGTATTATTGACCAGGATGATTTCGTCGATGATCAATTCCCCGATTTCCCTGGGGGCGTGGGCCTCAAGGTGGGTCTGGTAGGCGGCGGGGCTCATCGACAGGGCCCTGAACTGCTCGGCAACGGCCTCGGCCGCGATTCGCCCGGGTTCGATGGTTTCGGCCACACGTTTGAATTCCCGCGAGGAAATGCCCGTCAGGTCGGGCTGGATGATGATGTCGGCATCGAGCAGCTGGGGATCCACGTTCTGCCGCGCCCCGATGAGTCCCTTCTGGGCGTTGATGCCCATGAGGGTCTTGAGGTTCTCCGGATCAGTGTGTTCGGGAAGTTCCCCGACGTCCACCGCGATGACGATGTCGGCCCCCATGGCGCGAACCACGTCCACCGGCAGATTGCGGGCCAGGTAACCGTCCACCAGCCTCATCCCGTCCCAATTCACGGGTGGGAAGACGCCCGGAATGCTCATGCTGGCGCGCACGGCTTTGAGCAGGTTTCCCTTGTC
>CBDURF010000208.1:0-5519 GCA_965369705.1 uncultured bacterium | reverse complement strand
GCAACGTGGGCAGCGACACCCTCAGTTTCGAAGTGGGACCGCTGGGCGTGGTTGGGATCGAAAAGATCACCCTTTTCCCTAACCCCACTGCGGGGCCATGCCGATTAATATTCGAACTGAGCGATCCGATGGAGGTGCAGTGGGAGATCTACACCCTTTCCGGCCGGCGGATCCGGACAATTTGGGAATTGTTTTCCGAGGCGGGCCCGCGCATTCTCCACTGGGACGGGCTGGACAGTCAGGGCGATGAAATCGCCAACGGCACCTATCTTTTTGTTTTGAGACGCACCTGGAAGAATTTTCCCATACCAGTTGGAGAACAGGGCAGGGATATTACCAAGACGGGCAAACTCGTCATCATGCGGTAGAACCGCCGCCCCCGGACTTCCTCGGTCCGGCGGTGTCAACATAACCGGAGGTTTTCGGAAATGAGAAGGATCTTTGTGGTGGCCGCGCTGGGTGCGGTTCTCGTCATGGGCTTTGCGGGTGCGGCGCTGGCCGGTTCCGGCGCTGGAGCCATCATCCTGAGTTTTCCCATCGGGGCTCGTTACAACGGCCTCGGGGAAGCAGGCACCGCCCTGTCCCAGGACGCGACCGCGATGTGGTGGAATCCCGGCGGACTTGCCTTCCTTCCTCAGCGGCCCAAGGATAAAGACGTGCACGTCATGCAGTCGAAACTGGCCGAGGGTCTCGCCGACGACATCGGTCTGTACTGGGCCGGTTATGCTACCCCGCTGGGCTCCCACGGCGCCGTTGGCGTCTACTTCAACTACCTGAACATGGGAACCCAGATGGCCACCGGCGAGGGCGGGGTGGAACTGGGCGAGTTTAAATCCTACATGTTTGCCTTCGGCGCCACCTACGGCGTAAGGCTTAGCCGGAACGTGGGCGTCGGTCTGGGCGTCAAGTATTTCCGGGACAAACTGTCGGACGATTTCTTGACCAAGGACACCGCCACCGGCAGCGGCAGCGGCGACAGCTTCGGCGTCGATCTGGGCGTGCTCTGGAAGGTGCCGGCAATCCGTTCCAACCTCGCCCTGGCCGTGGCCAATCTCGGTCCGGACATCAAGCACGTGGACGCCGACCAGAGCGACCCCATGCCGCGCAAGGCCACCATCGGCATCGCCTTCAGCCTGTACCACAGCGAGTACATGGGTTTCCTGCTGGTCGGCGATTACCTCATGCCTCTCTACAGGTGGGACGACGACAAGGACGACTACGGGTTCGGCCTGGATTCCGACTTTGAAGAATTCGGCTACGGTGTGGAGTGGAATTACATGCGCTCCCTGTTCGTGAGGTTCGGCTACAAGAGCGCCGCCTACGGCGACATCCGCGACACGACCTTCGGGTTCGGCGTGGACATGGACCGCTGGGTCGGGCAGGCGATCACCTTCGATTTCGCGACCGTGCCGCAGGCGCAAGGGTTGCCCAAGGTCAACCGGTTGTCTCTCGGCTATAGATGGTGATCGGGACTGATCGGTTCTGATAGAGACCGTCTTTACTACCCCTGATTGAGGAGAAAGGCCTTGCTGCCTGGGAAATCCTGTACGGACCGGCTCCGCCGGCTCTCGTTTTCCCCCTATCCGCTGGTCGCGGTGGTCGTGTTCGTCACGATCCTGGTGACCAGTGTATCCCTGCCATTCGCCGCGGAAATACCTGGCGGGTACGAGTCGATTCCCGCCAAGCGCTGGAATCAGGACGAGATCCGCGCCCTGCCTGACGGTCCGCAGCGGATCGAACGGGAACTCCACCGTCAGGGAGAATATTCGCGTCGCTGGAACCTCATCCACGATCTGGTGGGGAAGCAGCACGTGTCCACCAAGAGTCGGGATATTCTGCGGGCCCGTGGTCTCGGCCCGGCCCTGTTCGACAAGGACGCCGGCGGTCCGCAGTGGTCGGTGGGCGCCCAGGCGGGGCAGGATACCCTTCGGGTCCTCATCATCCGACTCAGCTTCGAAACCAATCGCGACCCCCATCTGACCACCATCGATCCGAGTGGTGACTTCGTCCTGGAACCGCTGGCCGATCCCAAACCCCTGGAAGTTGATCCGCCGCCGCGGAACAAGGCATTTTACGAGGCCCATCTGAAGGGACTATCCGAATACTACCGCTTCATGTCCGGGGACCGGTTGCACATCGAGGGGCGGGTCCTGCCCGAAGAGAGTGACGCCAGCTACAAGTTGACCGATGTCGCCGACTACGGCCCGGGCGCGGGCAACTTCTGGACCCTGGAAAATCTTGAACGCCTCGTGCAGGACATGATTTTGAAGGCGGACGAGGGAACCCAGGCCGACGGCAGCGCCAACCTGGCCGAGTACGGCGACAACAGTCCGTTCACCTACATCATCTTCGTCCATGCGGGCAGCGACTGGCAGAGCGACATCAACGGGGATTCACCCAACGACATCCCGACCTTCTTCGTGACGCTGAGCGAGCCGATCGACCTGATCGGCACCGACCCGGACGGCGATCCGGGCAAGCTGAGCGAATGTTCGGTCATTCCCGAGACAACGAACCAGGACGACTACGCTGGCAGCATCGCCGCGGCCTTCTATCACGAGTTCGGCCATGCCCTGGGTCTGGTCGACATCTACAGCACCTACTCGGGTCTGCCCTCGGTCGGCATCTGGGACCTGATGGATTCGGGCACCAACCTGCCGGTGACCATGGGGACGATCACCGCCGAGAACGACACCTTCCTCGTTACCGCGTCCGGCGTCCTGCCGCCGTCGCTTTCCGCCTGGAGCAAGTGGTTCCTCGGCTGGCTGGAGATGGGGGAGCTCGACGGACGGCAAGGGGATTATCAACTGCCCGCCGTGGGCGTGCCCCGTGATCAATACTGGCTGTTCGACCAGATCGGGGATTTCGACCTGGACTATCCCCAAGCGTACCGGGCCGGGCTTTCCATGCGGGAATGGTTCCTGCTGGAAAACCGGTGGGTGCCGCTGAACACCAGCCAGACCCCTTTCAGTGACCTCCGCTTTGAACGGGACGAGGCCACGGGTGTCGTCCTGTATCTGGCGGGGGAACGGCTTGACGGCTGGGTGAACTCCGGTTTGTACGACTTTTTCATGCCCCCGGGCGGCGTGCTGGTCTGGCACGTGAACAACGACCGGATCGAGGCCGGCCTGGCCGACAACACGATCAACATGTACAACGACGGCCTGAAACTGATCGAGGCCGACGGCATCCAGGACATCGGCGTGCTGGAGGCCTACGTGATGGGCTGGTACGGTTCCTATCTCGATCCCTTCGGGGGGGTCGATCCGGAAGGGAATCCCACCGGGTTCGAGAACCTCTACGTGGAGGGGTTTCCGTCGAGCCGCAATTTCGACCGTTCCTGGTCGGGGCTGTCCCTCAGCGAGATCGGGCCGCGCGGTCAGTTCACCCAAAGCGTGATGAAATTCAAGGCGAGCCAGGGATCGGTCGGGAAGGGTTTCCCCCATGAATTGCCTCCGGTGGGGGAGATCGAGGCCACGGGAGCCGGCGGTGTGCCGGGACCGCGGGCCATCGTCCCTGAGTCCCTGACCCCGGTCACCCTGTGGGGCGGCAGGTATCAAGTCCTGATTTTTGCCGATGCAGCCCCCGACGATTGGTCCGGCGGCGACTATCCGGCCTCCCTTTTCAACCGCTGGGCCGACGATATGAACATGTGGATGAGCCTGCCTGGGAAGCCCGAGGGCGTCTTCCAGGTCCTGGGCGCCCCGCTGAGCGGATCCCCCTTCCTGCGGGACAGGGTGGACGACGGTGTGGACCTGGTCTGGGGCACCACGGCCGGCCGGGTCGGGATGACACATCTTCCTGAATTCTCGAATCCTTCGGAAACATGGACCAGCCAAGTCGGCGATAGCCTGAGCGGGGGACCGACGCCCCTGGTCTGGCAAGCGGACAGCCGGCGAATTCTCTGCCCCGTTCACCCCGATACCCTGAAGCTTCTCGACGGATCCGGCCATGAATTGGGGGACCCGTTGAAAATCACCGGTCCGGGATCCGGGCCGGTCACCGGTTTACGGGTGGCCGCCCCGCTGTCCGGTGCTGCCGGTACGGACATGGCTCCCGTCTTTTCCGGCGCTGGCTGGTATCTGGTGCGACACGACGCGAACGGTCTGGTCCCCGCACCTGCCTTCTACCCCTATTCCCGCGTCGCGGCGGAGATCCCGCGCTGGACCGCCGTCGTGGCGATTGAAGGGGCTTCCCATCTTCATGCGTTTGATTCCGAGGGGGAACTGGGCTGCTGGCGGATCCAGCCGGACGGTTCGGTGACCGACCTGGGTGGGATACTGGGCGTGGATGAGCCGCTGGTGGCTGCGCCCGCTGTCGCCGATGTCGACGGTGACGGACGCGACGACCTGGTGTTGGCGACGTCGAAGCGCATTTTCGGCCTCCGACCCGACGGTGTTTCCCTGCGTGGTTTCCCTGTCCGCTTGTATGATCTGTTTCCCCTGCCGGACACGACCAGGGTTTCCGGTCCTCTCCTGGTAGCGGACGGAACGGGTGACGGCGTCAATGAAATCTATTTCAATACCGATGGCGGCCATCTGATCGGTCTGAACGCGACGGGCAGGCTGCTGCCCCATACGCCTCTTCGTTGGGGGGACCGCGGCACCGGAGGGATGGCCGTCGGCGGGCCGGATGACGGGAGGGTTTTGTGGGCCGCCTCAACCGGCGGCTACACCGGACCGCCGCTCGATCGGCAATTCGTCAACGGACGGGTGATGGGTTTCCATTTGGCGAATGCCGCTGATGAGGCGTCCCGGACCAGCGAATGGCGCGGTCCGGCCGGGGGCGCCTACCGGCGTGGCTCCGAGGGTAACGCCAAAAATCTCGGGCCGGCCGCTCCGGTCGCCGCCGAGGCGGACCGTGTGGTACTGTACCCCAACCCCGTGGTCGGGGACGGGGTGACGGTGAGATTCTTCAGCGCCGGAAGCCGTGCCGCCCGCCTGTCCATCTACAACCTCCAGGGTGAAGAGGTGGCCCAGGCGGAGATTCCGGTGATCGCCGACTCGGTGAACGAATTCCATTTGCTCCTGCCGGGTGTGGCCAGTGGCCTGTATCTGGTCCGCCTGGAATACGACGCGGGCAGCAGTGTTGAAATCAGGACTTTGACCCTGGCGGTGGAGAAGTGACCGCCGGTTTTCCGCGGGAGGATAGAATGCCTATGCAGTCCAAGTTGGGAATGTTCGCCCTGGGCTCAGTCGTGGTCTGCCTGCTGGGGGCGGCTCCCGGCCTGGCCCAGTCTCCGGACACCGAAAGAATGTCCTGGTTGCTCAACCGTGACGGCCTGGAAGCTCTGGCCCTGACTGGTCAACGTTTCGAACAGGGTGAGATCGGCGGCGGTGGGGCCGGCTTGGAGATCGAGGAGTTCGATGAGTTCGGCACTTCGGGACGCGGGAAGAAGAGCGGCTGGCCGGTTCTGTTTTCCCTGGTGTTGCCGGGAGCCGGCGAAGCCTACATGGGTTACACCCGCGGTTATTTCATGATGGCCGCCGATATCTTCGCCTGGACCCAGGTCTCCAAGT
>CBDURF010000207.1:0-5575 GCA_965369705.1 uncultured bacterium | reverse complement strand
CGAGGTCATTTCGGGCATCACCATTTCGCCCAATCCCTTCTCCCCCAACGGGGACGGACTCTATGACGACACGGCTATTTCCTTCTTCCTGACCCAGGAAGCGACGATCACCGTCGAGATCTACAACATCTACGGGGACCGCAGGAATGTCCTGGTGGAGACCTTCCCCTTCTCGGGCAGCGACATCACCGATCCGGTGCCCCGGCGCGTGCCGGGACTGATCTGGGACGGCACCGATTTCTCGGGTAAGACGGTGCCCTACGGCATCTATATCCTGAGGATCCTCGCCACCTACAACCAGGGCGGCGGCACTCGGACGATCCGCAGCAATCATTCCCTGGCGGTGATCAAATGACGCGCCGCCGGCATGCCACCTCATGGGCGGCCGGTTTCGTCCTGCTGACGGTCCTGGCCGGACTGGCCCCGACCGCCCGGGCGGATTTCCGCCACGCCCGGATGGGCGCCCGGCCCAAGGCCCTGGGCTCGGCCTACGTTTCCCTCGCCGACGACGCCAACGCCGTCTACTGGAATCCCGCGGGACTGGTGCGGGACAACCACCTGTCGCTGATGCTGACCAATTCCTGGTTGTACGGCGTCTCGGACCTGACCAACACCTATCTGGCCCTGGACCTGCCCCGGCTGGGGGACTTCCACTTCGGCGCCAGCTGGGTGCGCCTGGGCATCAAGGATATCTACTACGAGGACACCATCAACCTGGCCGTCGCCGCGAACATGCCCTTTCTGGAGGGTCTGTCGCTGGGAGTGGCCGGCAAGATGTTCCTGTTGGCGGCGCCGGGTTACGAGCAGTACAACGACCCCAACTACAACGGCGGGGACCAGGGCTACTCCTTCGACCTCGGCGCCCTGTACGACAGCGGTGGGCCGTGGACCCTGGGCGCCACCGTGTACAACGTGGTGGAGACCAAGCTGCAACTGATCGAAAGCACCTCCGACCCGGACCCCGTCTATACCGAATGGGCGGCCGGCGGCAGCTACCTGTTTCGCGAGACCCTGCTGGTCACCGCCGATTTCCGCAACCGGGAAGGCGAGATCAGCAACGTCGTCCTGAACGGTGGGGCTGAAATCTGGTTCTTCGACGCCATGGTCCTGCGCACGGGCCTGGACCAAGGCATGGTGACGATGGGTGCGGGTCTGCAGGACAAGCACTGGCAGATCGATTTCACGCTCGAAACGGACAAGAAACTGGGTAATGTCTACATGCTGTCCTTCACGGTGAGGAACTGAGGGTGCGCCTGGCACGCAAAACGACCCGAAACCGCTTGGTCCTGCTGGGATGCTGTCTGGCACTTGGGACCGCCGTCCCCGCGGAGGCCGCCAACAAGGTGGAGGGTTACTACGAGGCCGAGATCTCCGCCCAGAGGGACGACGGCAATTGGCATGTCGGCCCCCCCGGCGCCAACGGCATGCCCAGGCATTACGCCGAACTCAAATTCTGGTCCTGGCCCAACGACAAGTTCGAGATCTTCGGCAAAATTCGGGCGGAGTCCAATCGGGACGACGACCGCTCCCCGACCGTGGACTTCTACGCCCCCCCCTGGTTCAACGGCGAAGGCCACATCAAGCTGCGGCAGAACAAGTACGAGGCCTATCTCTTCTACCGGCAGAGCAGATTCTACATCAACGACGAACCCCTGCTCCGCCTTGTCGACGATAATAAGTTGAAGAACGACGACTGGGGACCCAAAGCCCAGGGCATACGGTTCGATTTCTGGGAAATCGACCTGGGAATCAAGAATCTCGGCGGCACGTTCATCGTCAGCGACAACGGCGGCACCTTCAGCAGCAGCGGCGTCGACATCCCCAACGGAGACGACAACAAGATATTCCGCCTGCGGCACAAAACCTGGGACGGCCGTATCGAATCCGCGGTGATGTTCCTCCGGAAGGATTGGACCGACACCTCCCAGGACAACT
The DNA here is from genome assembly GCA_965369705.1 of uncultured bacterium. Classification (GTDB taxonomy): domain Bacteria; phylum Krumholzibacteriota; class Krumholzibacteriia; order LZORAL124-64-63; family LZORAL124-64-63; genus JAGLCY01. The sequence continues at coordinate 3,640 of CBDURF010000207.1, read as the reverse complement.
GGCGGGACATCCTGTCGCTGATGCACAACGACATCTTTTCCTTCGATGTCGCTTTCATCCCTCGCAACCTGATCACCACCGGCCTGCGTCTGGGGCCCATCAACCTGGAGCAGTCCCGCTGGACCACTGAAATGGCCTGGAGTCAGCGGCCCTATGACGAACACGTCTTCGGGGCCTCGCGTCACCGGGCCCGGGCGATTTCCGTCGAGGAGCGGGACATCCACGTCGGCGACTTCACCTTCCACTCCTGGTACAACGACTTCGGCGAGGACTTCCGCAGCTACATGTCCAGCCGGTTCGACGAGGGCCACGAATACAATAAGATCCAGAAGCACGCCGAAATATTCTGGCTGGTGCCTCGCAAGTCCTTGACCACCAAGCTCATTTGGGATTCGCAACGCAAGCGGGTCGCCGACGAGCCCGGCGGCGGCCTGCGCCCATCGACCGAGTGGTACGGCGAGCTGTACATGGAGTTCATCAACGGGTTCAAGGCCCGCTTCGCCTACCGCAACTGGCACGGGTACGACTCGTCCCTCGAGGTCAACGATTTCATCTCGTATCCCGACTGGTTCGGGGAGGTCTCGGTGGAGAACTTCCTGGCCAAGATCCGTCTGCAGGGCCGGATCCACGACGCCGGCACCTTCCGCCAGGTGACCATCTTCGGGTTCGACATGAACGTGAATCTGACCGAGCGTCTCAAGGGCTACCTGCGGGCCATGAACGTCAACGAGGAAACCGAAGCACGGCACACCATCTTCGCCCAGCTCAAGTACGACATCGGCTGGGGTGCCGAGTTCTATTTCGAATACGGAGACGCGGGCCAGTCAGACAACCTTGTCTACACGGACTGGTTCGTGAACGAAGGAAGCAACGACAACCTGCGCGACCGGTTCAAACTACTGGTCAAAGCCTGGTTCTGATTCATGTTTGGCAGGGAGCTGGCCATGTTTGCGAAAGTCTCACGAGTCCTGTTTCTGATGGCTGCGATGCTGGCCGTTCTGGCGACCACCGGTCCTCCAGGTGCGGCCCGGGCGGAGGCGCCGACAAAGGGCAACGACGGAATTGTGTTCTCCTACAATGGCCCCGACGCACAGGCCGTGTTCCTGGCCGGTGACTTCAACAACTGGAACGCCCAGGATCTGGCCATGACCCGCCAGGACTCCGGCGACTGGACCATTTCCGTTCCCCTGGATCCGGGCACATACGAATACAAGTTCATCACGGACGGCAATTGGATCGAGGATCCGGACAATCCCGAGAAGAAATCCGACCCCTTCGGTGGTTCCAACTCGGTCCTGCCCGTCAGCAGCGACGGTTGGGTGGCCTTGGCCGCCGCGGGAGCCGGTGCGGCCGCGGCCGCGCCGAGCCAGGCCGCGGACCAGGGAAGCCCCACCCTGCCTGGCGACGTCGAGATCGGTCGCCCCCGCTCCGTCGAGGGCGGCATCCTGTTCACCTTCCGTGACCCCGGCGCGGGTTCGGTCAACCTGGCGGGCAGCTTCAACGGCTGGAACGCCCAGGACCTGCCCCTGACGAATGACGGCCAGGGCAACTGGGCCGTCGTTTACGCCCTGGAGGCGGGTGAACATGAATACAAGTTCGTGGTCGACGGCAACTGGTTCGCCGACCCGGAAAATCCCGACACCAAGACCGACCCCTACGGGGGGGCCAACTCCCTGCTCAACGTGGGCGACGACGGCCAGCTTCTCGCCGCTCTCGCGACCGCCGACGAAGACGAAGACGACGGGCGCAAGCCCAACACCAGCCTCAACGCCAAGCTGTACCTGGGCGGTCGCTACCTGACCCGCTTTGAATTCGCCAAGAACGTGGCGGTCGAGGTCGGGGACGAAGCCAAGGTTGATCCCCGCTACCGCCTGCAACGACCCACCCAGAGCGTGGACCTGAACTTCGAGGCCGAAGTCAGCGATATGGCATCGACCTACATGCGCCTGCGGCTTGATTCCGACCAGAACATCATCCAGAACAACATCGCCGCCTTCCTGGACGAGGCGAACCTGGTCATCGATCCGGATAACTTCAACCTGAAGGCCTACTGGAACCAGGAGGTCTTCACCAGCGCGGACCTGCTGCAACTGGGCGGCAACGTCGACCTGCCCGGCACCATCTTTCACGACCACCTGGATTACGGCAAGGGCAGCGCCGGCGCCCTGTTCGACGCCGACCCCGTGGGCATCAGAACGGTGTTGTTTTTCGCCAACGTGCACAACCACGACTATTACGGCGATCCGGATCTGTACGACAACACCGGCGAGGACAAGCTGGGTCTGCGGTTTTCGAAAAAGATCGGTCCGATTGAAATCGGCACCCCGGTGTGGATGGAGCGCTCCTTGGTCTGGCTGGATTTAGGAACGGAAGTCGGCCTGCCTTCAACCGGCATTCCCGCCCTGGACGAACACCGCGCCAATACCGGCGACACCAGTACCTGGTACGAAACCGAATCCCACAACTTCAACTTCGGCCTGGACCTGCGGGTCGACCTGACCGACAAGTGGATGATCGGGGGCCAGGGCAACTACGTCGATCTCCAGCAAAGGTTCGTGACCGGCAACGAAGCAGGCCAGAACAACACCAACGGACAGCTCGACGTGCCCTTCCTGGATCGGGACCGACGAATGTTCCTGGGCCAGATCGACTTCAAACCGTCCGCTGAGATGGGTTTCAGCCTCAAGCACATCGTGGCGGACATGAAAGGCGCGGACGCCGACCAGCGCCTGCTCCAATATCACTTCAAGGATCAGAGCGAGGCCAACAAGCAGATCTACTTCACCATCGAGAACAGTCCGGCCTCCACCGAAGCCGATTCCACGGACCTGACCTGGGATTGGCACACGGACAGCCTGGATCTGGGTGTGTGGCTGCGCCGCGCCAGTTACGACCGGGATTACGGAGCCTCGGGTTTGACCGTGCCCGCGGACAGCACCCTGACCAGTCATACCGAAGAGTTGTTCAAAGCCTCGCTCATGGCGGGACTGGGGCAAACCGGGGATTTCCTGGGACACGGCGAGATCGAGTTCGCCTACACTGCCGCCGACGCCGGTGTGGCCGCCATGAAAACCGACAGTTACGAGATTATCTTCCGCTACGACCGGGATCTGACCCGCAACACCGGTCTGATCGCCGATTTGCGGTTTATCCGGTATAATTTGGAAATGAACGACGCGAACGGCGATTTGGTCACCGATAGTCCGGACTATTTCGCTCCCTTCGCCGGGTTCCGGTACACACCCATCAAGAAGCTGGAACTGGTTCTGGCCTACGGGGTAGACCCGCTCGACTACTCGATCGACTACTCGGGGCGGCAACTGGGACGCTGGTGGTTCCGCCAGAACTACCTGTTCGATCATCCCGACGCCACGCTGCTGGACGCCGAGAATCACCTGGCCAAGGCGAAGGTTCTCACGCTGCGGGCCCAGCTGCTCTTCTAGGAAGGAACGGGAATGCTGAAGAAATCAGGGATTTTCGTTCTGGCCGCAATCCTGGTGGCAGGCGTGGTCGTCTCGGGATGCAGCTATTCCAGGATCCTGCGCAATCGCCTGCCCACCCCCCACCGCGTGGACGACTTCGAGAACGCCGTGAAATTCATCTATGAGGCGCCCCAGGCCCGCAACGTCAACCTGTGCGG
>CBDURF010000206.1:0-5591 GCA_965369705.1 uncultured bacterium | reverse complement strand
CGCGGTTATTTCATGATGGCCGCCGATATCTTCGCCTGGACCCAGGTCTCCAAGTTTCACAAGGAGGGCGGGGATATCAAGGATGAATACATCGCCTATGCCGACGACCACTACACGGATGAGTGGTTGGTCGAGGGATACAACCCCGGCAGCGCCGACATCGAACGCAGTGGCGAGGGGGCCATCTATTTCCCGGACTTCGGCCCCGTCTTCAACACCGATGGCCTGGACGACCCGGACAACGGTCTTCCCCTGTACGTGAGCAAGGAAGATGATTTCCGGGAGTACTACGAGAACCTGGGCAAGTGGGACCAGTTCGTTTTCGGCTGGGATGATTACACCAGGGCCAGTATCGCCTATCCCGATATCGGCTACGAACCCACCGGGAAGCTGGCCGACTTGCAGCACCCCTGGGTTTCGAAGCACCGGGAAATCTACCGGGAGATGCGGAACGAGTCCAACGACGCCTACCTGAAAAGAGACAGGTGGCTCTACGTGAACATCGGGTTGAGGGTCTTCAGCGTCATTCAGACCGCGTATCTCTCCGGCCTGCTCGGCGGTGGTCCCGAGGAGGAACTGGAGGTGGCCGGTCACGCGATTCAGATCATCGCCCAGCCCGCCGGCTGGAACAAGGGGGCCCTGGCTGCCACCGTTTCGTTCTAGCAGGCAGGTGAAAGTCTGTTGAAAATTGTCGGAATTCACACCCCTGGCCAACGTGGGAGGCCGATGTTGAAGGAATTTGCAGGTCTGGAAATGGTGACCCAACCGGCGGCTGCGCCTGACACCTTTTCACCGATGACAATGCCGACGCTGACCCTGGCTGCCATCCTCCTGATGGTTGCGGTCTGGACATCCGGGGCCCTGGCGGAAACCTTTCGTGCCGATCGTTCCGAAGGCGACTCCTTCCTGCGTGACGAGTACCTGGTCCTCGGCGAGGGAGCCTCGGGTTCCTGGCGAAGTCTCGGCGCCCGAACCGGTCTGGCTTTCGACCAGATCGGCGGGGACGGTCTCGGTGACGAATTCGGAGGCGGTTCGGCTCGTCAGGAAGACCAGGACGAGGAAAAAATTGAGGGTCCTTCCAACACCGGCGACAAGGTCAAGGCGGGAGTGTTGTCGGCCATCCTGCCAGGCGCGGGCCAGTTCTACAACGGCCAGAAATCCAAGGCCTACATCATGGTCGGCGTGGAAGCCGCCATCTGGACCGCCTATTTCGTATTCGACGCCCAGGGCGATGCGCGCATGGAATCATCCCGGGAATGGGCGGGAATCTACGCCGGCACCAGCGGGGGGCACGAAAATTCCTACTGGCAGAGCGTGGGACACTACATGGACAGTGACGCCTACAACGAATCCCTCCTGCGGGAAGCCCGGGCCCTCGAGGAGACGGCGACTGGACTAATCAGCGGAAATGACGCGTGGCAATGGGTCAACGTGGATCGCAAGAACGGGTACTCGAAACTGCGCGCCGACGGTAACAGCGCCTACGACCGCCGCGACTTCATGATCCTGTTCGCCGTGGTCAACCGGGCGGTCTCCGTGGTGGACGCTGTCCTGAACGCCGGCAAGGAGGACGGCCTTCTGGAAACCGAAGTCCTCGGGATGAAGGTCGAACTGGAAATGCTCCCCTCTTTCCAGGACCCCGGCGCCCGCTGGGTCGTGTCCCGGAGTTTCTGATGATCCGTCCGGATGGGCATTTTTCTTGGCGGGCCCGCTCTGTCCTGTTGGGCTTGATGGCCGCGTCGATACTCGCGCTGATCGCGGGATGTTCCGGAGGATACGGCTCGGGCGCCCGGCAGGCTGGAGAAGCCGTCCCGTCCGCGTCGTCGGCCCCGCCGCGCCCGGGGACCACCGTGGTCGATCTGGAATTCCTCTATTCCTACGAAAACGAGCGGAATGCCTTCTACTACCCCATCGAGGGATTGGCCGGATGCGCCTTCGGACCGGAGGGAACCCTGATCTTCTGCGATGAGAAGCGTGGCAAGGTCTTCGGCCTCGATCCGGGGTCGCTCACCTGGTACGAATTCGACAGTCCCAACTCCCGGCCCTACCGTCCGCTGGACGTTGTGGTCGACGGATTCAAGATCCTGGTACTGGATTCAGGGGCCAACAGTATCTTCCGCTTCGACCTGAACGGGGCCTGGCTCGATAAGGTTTTGGACATTCGCCAGGTCGATCCCTCGAACATCCCGCAGGTGACCGCCTTCTCGCTGGACCGAGACGGCCGCATGCTGATCGCGGATGTTTCCCAGCAGCAGGTCCTGTTGCTGGACGCGTTTCTCAATCTACAGATGAGAATCGGTGCGCCGGGAACTCTCGACGATCAATTCATCGATCCCAGCGGCATCACCTTCCTGCCCGACGGCGGTTTCGTCGTGTCCGACCGCGGCAATCGCAGGCTGTGTCGTTACGGGCGGTTGGGGTTCTTCGAAGCAACCGTCGGGGGTGATTTCGAAGTGGATAACCCGTTCATCCTGCCCCAGGGAGTCATGGCCGACAAGTTCGGCAATCTGTTCGTGGCCGACCAGGGCAACGGCAAGATCCACATTCTGGACCGGCGGCTGCGGCCCCTCACTTCGATCGGGGATGATTTCAGACTGCGGGGTACGCCAATTGCTCCGGTCGACGTTGCGGTGGGCCCGGGCGACGTGCTGGCGGTCACGGACCGCGCCCGTTCCGCGATTCTGGTCTACCGGATCATCTACGAATAATGCGGTTCTGTCCTTGGGGCAGATACGGCACCCTGACATCGGTCCTCTTGACCCTCCTGATCCCTCTGTTTTTCGAGGCGTCCGCGGCGGCCGATTCTCCCTCCTCCGCCCAGGATTTCCGGCAGACTGAAAACGAATTCCGCCTGATGCCCGCCGGCACCCGGCCCCTTCAACTGGCCCACGGGTTCGTGGAGGCCCCCTCGGTGCGGGTGTTCGTGGAGGGCCGGCTGTGGCTGCAGGATACCGACTACAAGGTTCGAGCCCGTTCCGGCATCATCATTCCCCTGCGGGAGTGGTTGCCGCCGGCGGGTGATGGCCCAAAGGCGCAGGCCTCGCCGGGCCGGGCCCTGGTCATGGTTGAATATCGCTTCCTGCCCGTGCCGATGACCCCACGTCGGGATCTGCGGCCGATCGGGTCGCCTCCCGGAGCGCGGGAACCGGGGAAAGCGGCGCCCCTGTTCGATGCTTCACAGGATCCGTCCGCCTGGCGAAGCGGCAATCTTCAGGTAACGGGCAGCAAGACGGTCCAGGTGTCTTCGGGATCGCGGCGGGAAATGACCGTCGACCAGAACCTCCGGTTGACCATCGTCGGGCAGTTGACCCGGGATATCTCCGTGCGGGCCTTCCTGTCCGACGACAATCTGCCCGTCGTTCCCGAGGGCAACACCGAGGAACTGCGGGACATCGACAAGGTCCTGGTCGAGATGCGGGCGCCGAACTGGCAGGCGACTCTGGGTGATTTCGTGGCCGGCCGGCGAGGAACGGCCTTCGGGAACTACCGGCGCAAGCTCCAGGGTTTTTCCCTCCAGGCCCAACCAGGCCGCGTCCGCGCTGAGGTCCTGGCCGGGTCGCCCCGCGGTCTCTATCGCACCCTCCAGATAAGGGGCCAGGAATCGAATCAGGGCCCCTACTACCTGGGGGGAAGCGCGGCTGCCGGCAACCTGTTCATCATCGCCGGATCCGAACGGGTGACCCTCGACGGGCAACTCCTGGTCCGGGGCGCGGACCGGGATTTCGTCATCGACTATGTGTCCGGCACGGTGACCTTCACCTACCGGCGACTGATAACCGCCGAATCGACCATCGTCATCGAATACGAGGAGGGCGAGGGCCCCTACGGCCGGACAGTCCTGGGGGGCGGCGCCGGTGCCGAATTCAATCTGCCGGTGGCCGCCATTCCCGGACGTTTCCATGTGCGGATGATCAGGGAAAAGGACGATCCCGGCCGGTTACGCACCGGAGAGTTGGGGGAGGAGGACGAGCGGATCCTGGGGGAGGCCGGGGACGACCCCCTGCTGGCGATCGCGGATGGGGTTTCCACCACGGCCCCTGGCGAGGGATCGTATGATCAGCAACTGGAGGGGACAAAAACAATCTATGTCTTCAACCCGGCCGGGGGTGATTACGATCTGACCCTGTTCCACGTGGGGCAGGGGATTGGCGATTACGACCTCGACCAGTTGACCGCCACTGGACAAAAAGTGTTTGTCCACAAGGGTGACGGACTGGGCAACTACCTGATCGGGCGGCCGTTGCCCATGCCGGAATCCCACAGCATCGCCACACTGACAGCGGTTCTGGGCGACACCATGGGTGTTTTCGTGACCGGGGAGTGGGATGCGGGCCATCTGGATCGCAATCAGCTGTCGAGCCTGGACAACGAGGACAACCAGGGTACCGCGGCGCGGGTCACGGGAGGAATTCGGGAGCAAGGGCTGAGCCTGGGCGGCGTATCACTGGGCCGCCTCGATCTGACCGGTTTCTGGGAAAACAAGGAAGCGGAATTCAAACCCTTCCAGGTCCACAAGACGGTATTCGACTACGATCCCTGGGGATTGGCGGACCGGGCTCGGCGTCCGGGTTTTCTGGAAGAGGACGACAGGGAGACCGGGGTAGAGGCGGCCTGGAAGCTGGGGGGGCCGGTGCGGAGCCTGCGAGTGAAGGGGAATCTCGGTTCCCTGCGTCACGGGGCTTCGATCACTGCTGACCAGTTGGCCGGAGCCGCAGACTGGAATTTCCTGGGTGGAAAGGGCAACCACGTCCTGCAGACGGCCGAGGCCACGGATCTGCAGGATCCGCTGGACATCAAACGGGTCCTGCGGCGGCACGAAGTCAGTTGGTTGGTCGGGCCGGTGATCCCCAAGGCAAGTTACCGTTTCCGACGCTGGCGCGACGGGGAAATCACCGGCGGCCGGGCCGGCGGATTCCGCCTGGAGGAGACGGGGCTCGGCCTGGCCTCGGCCCCGGGCCGGGGCCTCAACTGGCAGGTGGATTTCGAACGCGGTCTGGCCGATTCCCTCTACGCGGAGAATTGGGAGCTGAAACGCGACAGCCGCACCACCCGGGCGGGTCTGACCACCGGGCGGTTCGGCGGTATGCGGCTGGTGGGCGAAGGGACGTACCGGCACATCCTGCAGCCCGGTTTGCCGGATGAGACCACCCGCCTGGCGCGGTTCAATCTGTCGGGAGATTGGGACCGCGTGTTCAGCGACTGGTCGCTGGGCTACCGAGTCGACAACAGCCGTACGGCGGTCATGGACCGGCAGGTCCTGTTCGTGGGCGAGGACCTGGGCGACTACAACCAGGATGGGGAATTCGTTGGCAAGGGCCAGGGGGACTACACGGTGGCTCTGGCCGCCACCGACAGCCTGGTCGCCACCACAGCGGTCCAAGCTGATTTGAACTGGCGCCAGGGCTTCCAGTTTCTCGGGGCCGACCATTGGTACGGCGCCTGGTCGAGCCTGGCCCTGGTCTCGGTGGTAAGTCGCAGCACAACTGAGGATTTCGGAGGTTTGCTGGCCCTTGATCCCAAAGTTCTGTTCGATCCCGCCACCACGGTCCTGGGCGACCTGAACTACACCCACGAACTGACCTTCCTGCAGA
>CBDURF010000205.1:0-5644 GCA_965369705.1 uncultured bacterium | reverse complement strand
GTACCTGCGGATTGTTTGGGGCGTTGCTGTATCAGGATCCGCCGCTGTGACGGACGACCGTTTCACGAGTGCGAATGGCTAGAGCCAGGCCTTGAGGAGGGTCAGGGTTCCGACGGCGAGCAGGAGGATTCCCATCCCCTTCATGAGAAGTTCATGTGTGCGGGGCTGGAAACGCGAACGGAACGCCGCCAGAATCTTCAAGAGAAGGGCGAACCAGCCCATGATGCCGAGGACCACCCCCGCCACGAAGAACAACGGGGGGCCCGAAACGGGGTCGAGTCCCCACGACACCGCAACCGTGATCATTCCCAGCCAAGTGAAGGGAATGGAGATGTTGCCGGCAACCAACCCGAAACCGAGCCAGAATTCGCGCAGGAGAGCGTGGGGAATGTCTTCCTCCCCCGGCCGGTCGTCCACCACGGGGGGCAGGGTGATTTTTTTCCGCAGGAAATAGATACCCAAAGCCAACAGGATAAGACCGCCGACGGACCTGGCGATGGTCTCAAGGCCGGGCCAGCGGGACAGGATCTGCTCGGCGCCGATCAGGGCGACCAGACACCAGACGGCCTCGGCGACGGCGGCACCAGCGGCCAGCAGGATCCCGCGGCGAAAACGCCCGGCCAGGCCTCGCTGAAAGACGAAAATGGATACCGCCCCCGCCAGGGGCATCGAACCCACCCATCCCATGGCGAAACCCATACCGAGCGAGCCGATCATGACTCGGAGAACTCCCGGCGAGCGGCGACGAGATCCGCGAGGGTGTCGATTTCCATGCACCGCAATCCGACCAGGTCCACGGGCAGGATTTCGTGTCCTGACCGGATCATTTCGACAAAAGAAGCCTCGTAGTATTCATTGATCCTGTTTTCGACCTTCATGCGCCGGTGCAGGATCTGGCCCAGGACCTTGACCGAGGGCGCGGAGAAGACTTCCAGCCCCACCGATTCCCCCACCGCCACCGCGGGCACCATTTCCTTGCTCAAATCCTCCACCCGGCCTGCGGCATCGAGGCGGACCTTCATTTCTTCTTCACCAACCACGCCGGTGGTGCGCAGGCCCAGGCGATTGGAAGCCTCGCCAGTGAGAATCCTGTCGATGACTTCCGGATCGAAAACGATGTCGCTGTCGAGCAGGAAGATGGGTTCGTCACCGGCGTCACCGGCCACACCCGCGACACAGGCCAGCATCAGGGACCAGGCGTTGTTGGTCGTGGCATAGTCATCGTTGCGCACGAAGGTGAAATCAAGATCCGGGAAATCTTCGGACAAGGCCCGTCGAATCAGGTCCCCGCGGAAACCGTCCACGACGGTGAAGCGCTTCAGCCCCCGGGAAACGAGAATCCGAACCGCCCGGGCCAGGATGGTCTCCCGGCCCACCAGCAGCAGGCATTTGGGGCAGTCATCGGTAAGGGGGCGCAACCGGGTCGCCTGCCCGGCCGCCAGCAGGACCGCTCTGATGTCAGGCCCCTTTCGCCAACCTGGCTGCCAGCTGATGATCAATCACCGCGCGGACGGACAGGACCAGGAGGCCCCAACCGGTGCCGAACACCAGGGCGAACCACAAATACCAATCCAGCTTGTTGAAGACTCCGGCCACAATGATGAGAAAAATATGCATGGTCGGCCCCATCAGGGCGGCCATGGACAGGATGGGCCGCCGGGCGAGCATCCACTCTTCAAGCGGAACCTTGTCGCGATCGACGATCTTCCGATGGACCGGTCCGGAATACCAGAACTTCGCGTAACCCGAGTAGATGGCGATCAGGGCGCGTTCGGGGCGGTGGGATCCTTCGGCCTTCCAGACGGCGGTCTGCTGCCTGAGTTCCCGCAACTCCACGGCCGGGTCGCGTCGCTTGCCGTAGACCCGGTCCAGCCACTCGTTGCGGATGCGGTCCAGCATCGCGAACCACCAGGCGGAACTGAAGCCGGCGGGAATACCGATGGCCATGATGTAGAGCGGTTGCCCGGTCAGGACGGCCATCCCGTGGAGCACGCCGATGATCAGAAAGATCTGGGTCACGTAATCGACCAATCCATCGAGGACGTAACCCACCAGGGATCCGGTGCCGCGGATACGAGCGAGCATCCCGTCCACGCAGTCGAGCACATTGGTGAAGAAGAGAAGGATGGAGCCGGCCAGAAAAAAGTCCGGCGTGCCCTGCCAGAAACACCACCCCGCGGCCAGACCGGGCAGGAAGCTGAACAGGGTGACGTGGTTGGGAGAGATCCGGGTTGGTTGGAGCAGTTTGACGATCACGAAGGCCACGGGCCGGAAGAGCACCAGATCGAGAATCTCCTCGAGTTCGGGCGCCTTCAGCATGGAACGATATTCCTGGACCAGCCGGTTCAGCCTCGTACTCACGCCACCTCTCCACCTGAGGCCGCTTCGGCCAAATCCGCGGGCCAGGCCTTGAGGATGGCATCCATGAGCAGGGCGTTTTCATCATCAGTGCCGAGACTGATCCGGGCGTATCCCAGAAAAGCGGGTTCCGAGAAGAACTTCACGATCAGACCCTGGGCGGCCAGTGCTTCCTTGAGCACGGGAATGACATGCTGGGGAAACTTGACCAGGATGAAATTGGCGTCGGATTCGAAAACCTCGCATCCCGCAAAGGAGCGGAAGAGTTCGTAGAATTTGCCGCGGTCGCTGGCCATGCGCCGGGCGATATCCCCGTAGTATTGCGGGCTGTCCAAGGCGGCCAGGGCCAGACGCTCGGACAGGCGGTTGTAACCCAGATTACGGGCGCAGAATTTTTGGAAGCCACCCAGGCCTTCCCCGATGATCCCATACCCCATCCGCACCCCGGCCAGGGCGAACAGTTTACTGAAAGTGCGTAAAATCAACAGATTGGGGAATTGGTCGGTCAGGGCGCCGAAGTCGTCGATCTGAACGGGGGTCAGCCCGAAATAAGCCTGGTCCAGAATCACCAAACAATCGTGATAGGCCACCAGAACCCGCAGGAGATCCTCACGCGCCAGTGTGTTCCCGGTGGGATTGTTGGGTGAGGCGATCAGGACCATGCCCGGGTCGTGCTCTTTCTTCATCCGGATCAGGGCGTCCACGTCGAACTCGTAGCGCGTGGGCGTCTCCACCAGAGGAAACTCGACCGTGACTCCCCCTACCTCGTCGGCGATGGCCTTGTAGTACCACCAGGAGGCGGCAGGGATGATGATTTTGCGGCCCTTCTTCAGGAAGTAGTGAACAGCTTCCTTGAGAATGTCTTCGCAACCGTAACCCAGGATTATCCGCTTTTCCTCGACCTCATGGATGTCGCCCAACCGGACCGAAAGATCGCTGTAATGGCCCCCCTGGAATGCCCGGGTATAATTGAAGAGAAGTTCGGCGTCGGCCTGCCGCAAGACCTCCAGACAGGCCGGGGCCGGACCATATCGATTTTCATTGCGGTCGAAGAGAATGGCGTTTCGATCTGTCATGGAAAACCTCATTATTTGACCCAATCCAAACTCGTTTGTCCGGAACGTTATCTTTATGGGTGGTGGGGGCTCAGCAATTAAACGGATCAGCTTCAGCCGGTTCCGAAAATCCCGATAGGAATTCGGGTTTCAATGTAACGGAGCGGGTCGAAAAAAGACAACCAAAACCTGGTCACCATCGATATCAACTGTTCAATTTGTTGAATATTGTCCGGAGGCGCAGATCTTCCGCGCATCCGGGCTGGAATCCCCCGGTCAAGTAAACTAGAATCCAACCCCGGATAATTCACCATCCTTCCCTGAGCGAAACGGGATCTCCATGGCCACCAAGCCCTCAAAAATTCTCGAGAGTTTCGACAATCCCAATCCCGAAAGGGATTATGAAATCGAATTCGAGTGCCCGGAATTCACCTGCCTGTGCCCCCTGACCGGGCAGCCGGATTTCGCCAAATTCCGCATCACCTACGTCCCCAACAAGAAATGCGTGGAACTTAAATCCCTGAAGCTGTACCTGTGGTCCTTCCGGGATGAAGGGGCCTTTCACGAGAAGGTGACGAACCGGATCCTGGACGATCTGGTCGCCGCCGTAAAACCCCGGCTGATGGATGTGAAGGGGGAATGGTTCGTCCGCGGCGGGATCACCACCAACATCACCGTCAGCTACGTGGACGAGGAGTGGGACAACGCCTGACCGTCCCTTGCTCAGTTGACCACGACCGGAATGCGGGCGGCGCACCCGGGGCACCGATCCCCGTCGGCGAGTTTGTCCACGCCCCGATATCCGGACCTTTCGATGACCACGGTTCCACAACCCGGACAGACCGTGTCCCGCCCCTCGATGGTCTTGGCATTGCCCAGGTAGACATATTTCAACTTGTCGCCGGCCAACTTCCGGGCTCTCAGCAGGGTGGCAAGCGGCGTGGGCGCCGCGTTCAACTTCCAGGCCGGGTGATACGCGGAAAAGTGCAGGGGAATATCCACGTCCAGTTCCGCCACGAAATCCACCAGGGCGGCGATCTGGTCGTCCCGGTCGTTGTGGTCCGGAATGAGCAGGTTGGTGATCTCCAGATGCACTCCCGCCGCGTGGGATTGGCGTATCGCGGCCAAAACGGGCTCCAGGCGGGCCTTGCAGATCTTGCGGTAGAACATGTCGTCCATGGATTTCAGGTCGATATTCGCCGCGTCGATCAAGGGCAGCAGCTCCGCCAGAGGTTCGGGATTGAGATAACCGTTGGTGACCAGGACGTTTTTCAGGCCCTTCTCCCGCACGATCTCGGCGGTGTCCTTGACGAACTCGAACCAGACCAGAGGTTCGCTGTAGGTGAAGGCGATGCCCACCGACTCCTCCGCCTGGGCCATGGCCGCCAGGTCGGACGGCGATGATTTCATGGTCCGAGCTTCGCCGTTCTGGCTGATGGTCCAGTTCTGACAGAACATGCAATGCAGATTGCACCCGGGCGCGGCCACCGAGAGGATCGAGCGTCCGGGGTGGAAATGATAAAGGGGCTTTTTTTCGATGGGGTCGATCGCGGACGAAACGATGCGGCCGTAGTGCAGCGGAACCATGGATCCTTCGTGATTGGCACGGGTGGCACAAGGACCAGTCTGGCCCTCACGCAAACGGCAGGCGATCGGACACAGGTCGCAGGCGACCTGACCGTTGTCCAACGGACGCCACCAGGCGGCGGTGCGCATCACGGCAACCCTCCCTGAGCGATATTATCCCGCACTACTTTCGCGTTGGCTCGCAGACCCTCCGGATGACAGCGCCACAGGGGGGTGCGCCGGAACCTTTCCTGGAAGTCATCGTCGTTCAGTTCGAGCAGATCCGCCAGCCGAATTTCGCCATGTGCCGGCAGGGCGGCATATTCGTCCCGAACCGGCGGGGAGGCGGGGTTTCCGGCCGCCCGCTGGTTCCAGGGGCAGACCGCCTGGCAGATGTCGCAACCGAACAGGATGCCGCCCTGTTCCCAGCGGCGGTCGGGCGGGGTTTTCCCCCGCCATTCAATGGTCCAGGTGGAGATGCAACTACCAGCGTCCAGACCGCCGTTTGGCGCGATGGCTCCGGTCGGGCAGGCCTCGATGCACCTGGTGCAGCTGCCGCAATGGCTGGCGGCCACGCGGACCGGTGGTCGCCTGCGACGGGCGGTCACCCCGTAGAGAGGTTCAGCCGCCGGACCACTTTCGGCAAGCCCCTGGATCTTCAGGTT
>CBDURF010000204.1:0-5677 GCA_965369705.1 uncultured bacterium | reverse complement strand
CAGCAGGTCCTCGTGATCGGGCTCATCGGTCTGGTGCGCGTTGTCGAGTCTTTCAGCGACCTGGCCTATGGCGTCGCCCAGAAGTATGAACGCATGGACCTTATGGCGAAATCGCTCGTCCTGCGGGGGGTCGGAGCGCTGATTTTGTTCTGCCTGGTATTCTGGTGGACACGGGAGTTGGCCCTGGGCATTCTCGGTATGGCCCTGGGGTTGGCGCTGCCCCTGCTCTTTTTCGACCTGCCGAGTTTCGGTGCCGTCCTGAAGGAGACTGCGAGTCAAATCCTACGGCCGCGTTTCGTCCCGGGAACCATGAAGGAGATCGCCTGGCTCGCCTTGCCGATGGGGCTGGTCATGCTGCTGGCCCAATTGCGGGGAACCATCCCCCGCACCGCTCTGGAATACCATTTCGGTGAAAACGATTTGGGAATCTTTGCCGCCCTGAGTTATCTGGTGATCGCGGGGATGACCGTGGCCACTGCTCTTGGCCAATCCAGTCTCGCCCGGTTGTCGCGCTACTACGCTTCCGGGGACCTGCGGATGTTCCGACGCACGGTGCTCAAACTCGTCATGGTCGGCATTGGTCTGGGACTGGCCGGTGTTGCCGCCGCAGTGCTTGTCGGTCGCCCGATGTTGACCCTGCTCTACTCGGAGGAATATGCCGCACACAATCAGCTGTTCATCCTGATCATGACCGTCGGCGCTGTTCAATTCGTCGTCATCCTTCTGGGGGCGCCGGCGACCGCCATGCGGGCGTTCCGGGGGCAATTGGTCATCTACCTGATCAATGTCCTGATCATCCTGGTCCTGGCCCTGATACTGATTCCCAGGTTCGGGATGGTTGGAGCAGCTTGGTCCCTCCTGGGTGGGGGAGGGTGGGCCGTGTTCGGTTTCGGCATGTTGGTGCGGTGGAAACTCAGGCGCTCCGGTGAAGATTCTTTAGCCGCGAACAGGCTGGTGAAATGAAGCTGCTTTTCGATTTGTTCAGTGCTCAGTCCTCGCTGGTCGGCGCTTCAGGCGGAGGAGAGTATTCCCGCTCCGTGTTCCGCCGGCTCGCGAGTCTCGCGAATTCCCGAAACCTGGGGGTTTTCTACCATCCGGATCATCCTCTGGACCCCGATATCGAACAGCTCGTCCGACAGGGCGGTTTCGAACGCCATGAAACGGCGGATTTAAAGGAACTCCAAACTGTCGTATCCACCGGGCGATACACCCGCTTCATGTCGGGTGTGCCCTACCAATACCACTCCATCGATTTTTCGGGAATGGATGTCTTTTTTGCCGTCCATGGTCTGAGGCCCATCGAGATACCGGTGTCGAATCGGGAGATTTTCTTCGTCAGAGGCCCGGGTAAGGCTGCCAAATGGGCAGCCAAGATGCTCCTGTCGGGGTTTTACAGGAATAAACGCCGTTCTCTGTTTCAGAAGCTGCTTACGGTCAAGTCTCGGTCCAGGCGTTTGATCGTTCCCACCAGTCATACGATGGGTTCCATTCTGGACAATTTGAAGGGATTCTCGCGGGAGGAAATCGTCGTCCTGGACTGTCCACCGACGGCCGTTTGCTCTGTCCGAAACCCCGATTCGGGGGTGCTCGACCGGTTGGGCGTTTCGAAGGGCCGCTATTTGTTGATGGTGTCGGGAAATCGCTGGATCAAAAACACTCACCGGGCCCTCGAGGCGGCCATCGCGACCATGGAAGACTGTCCTGATGATGTCTGGATGCCGATCGTCGTGACCGGAGGTGTGCCGTGGGGGTTGTCCAAAACCCGGCGGCGGTATGTGATCGATGCCGGAACGGTTGGGCTGGAGGAGTTGGCTGCTCTGTACAAGGGCGCATATGTCTTCGTTTACCCCACCTTGAACGAGGGGTATGGTTATCCTCCCCTGGAGGCCATGTCCCAGGGGACGCCTGTTTTGAGCTCGGCTGTCTCCTCTTTGACGGAACTTTTGGGCGATTCGGTCATCTATTTCAATCCGACCGATGCCATGGAGATCCGTAATCGGGTCCGGCTGGTACTCGAGGACCCTGCCGTCGTCGAGGAATACAAAGCCCGGGGAATGTGCCGTTTCGATCTGGTATCGTCGCGCCAGGAAGCCGCTTTGGAGCGGCTCTGCGGCATGCTGCTGGAGGAGTGACGACTGATGAAATCCCTGCGGCTGGGTGTCGTGACTTCCTATTCCCTGCTTCTTTTCGTGACTGCCATCGTCAGTGCGCAAAGCACCGTCGCCCTGCTGCTGTGGGGAGCGGTCGCCCTCCTGGTCAATCACTTCCTGTTCAGGGGGCAGGAGGAATTCGACGGGATGGCGGTCTTTGTCTTCTATTCCTGGGCGGCAATGATTCTCTTTCTGGCTCAGTTGTGGACCTACCCCGAGTATTGCGGGTTCTCGGGACCGGGTTTTGGCATTGGGACCGATGACAGCTTTTTCTATTCCCAGGTTGCTCGGGGTTTGCCTTGGGACTTTCCCGTTCGGCAAGCCTATTTGCTGAACCTGCATCCGTATTCGGTTTTCCTGCGAACGGCAGGCACGCCCCTTTCCCTGGTGTTCAGCAGGACGCACCCCCTGGACTTTCTATATTTCAATACCTTCGGCCTTTCCCTTCTGCCGTTGCTGACCGCCGGAATCGCCTCCGCATTTTTCCGGGATGCCCGGACAACCCGGGTGGCCTTCTGGACTGTTCTTCTTTGTCCCTTCATCATGTCCAGCGGGGTCATTCTCATGCGCGACGGTTGGGTCGCGACCATGTTTGCGGGTGCAGTCTGGAGTTCCCTGCAAAGGCGCTGGCTGGTCATGCTCGTCTTCCTGGCGGGCGCCCTGTACCTGCGGCTCGGCAGCGGGATCATGCTGGCCGGCAGTCTGTTGGTGCTGGGGCCGGTTTATTTTAGTTCCTGTTCCGAATCGGGCCGGTGGCACAGACCCGACGGTTTCCTGCGACTCGTTTTTCCTGTCGCGGTTGTCGGGTTTGCGATTGCTGTTGGTTTTTCCCTGTATCTGGGTTTCAATCGTTGGGAGGAGGTTTTCCGTTCCGACTTCCTGAACACCACCATTAGGGGCAATGCGGCCCGGGATTCGGGGACTTCCACCTTCTATCAGCTTTCCATCCTGCCCTGGCCGCTACGGGTTCCCCTGGCCCTGGCCTTTTACATAGGGTCCCCGTTCCTGAGTTTGCAGAGCCTGTACGTTCGGGAATTGTGGATTCCACGGTCCTTCCTGACCAATGCCTTCGCCCTGGCCTTCCCTTTATACGCGGCCATGTTTACCAGAGGTATTTTGCGGGCTTTCAAATCCAGGCATGTGGGTGCTCTGGCCCTGTTGGCGGTCTTCATCTTCGAAATGGTCCTGGTTTCCCAGGCGTCGATGCAACTGCGTCACAAAATTCCCCTCATGCCCCTGTTCTACATCCTGGTGGGATATGGGGCGACCAGCCCCTATGATCGACACCGCTCCATCGGGTGGTTGGCCGCGGTGCTCGTGGTGGCCGCCGACTTCCTGGTCACCGCCCTGCAGGTGATTTGATCCCGGGGCGGGTAAGGAGACGATCGTTTGAGAGTTGTTCATGTCATAACAGGCCTGGCGGTCGGTGGCGCCGAAACCATGCTCCTGAAGCTGCTGCGGACCATGGACCGGAATCTTTTCGATCCCGTGGTCGTGTCCCTGGTGGACGGGGGCGAGATCGGCGACCAACTGCGGACCGAGGGCTTCGCGGTCCACGGCCTGGGCCTTAAAAGCGCCATGGTCACTCCGGGGGCGGTATGGCGGTTGCGCCGTCTGGCCCGGGAACTTCGGCCGCGGGTCATCCAGGGTTGGATGTACCACGGCAATCTGGCGGCCACCCTGATGTCCTTTTTCGCGCCCGCGGATCCCACTCTATTCTGGAACATCCGTCACAGCGTTGAGGACCTGGGTCGGGAGAAAGTCCTGACCCGAGCCGTCATCAAGGGCGGAGGCTTCTTGGCCTCTCGTCCGCGCCGGATCATCTTCAATTCCCACGTGAGCATCGACCAGCACGCCGCCCACGGCTATCCGGCGAACAAGGCGTTGATGATTCCCAACGGTTTCGATACGGAGCGCTTCCACCCCGATGAAAACGCCCGGGCGGCTTTGCGCGACGAACTCGGGGTCGGCGCCGATGCGCCCCTGATCGGCATGGTGGCCAGGCGGCACCCCATGAAAGGTCACGAGAATTTTTTGCGCGCCGCCGCCTTGGTCCGGAATGTTCGTCCGGATGTCCGTTTCGTCCTGGCCGGCCGCGGTGTCACCCCGGATGATCGGGAATTGCGGACCCTGGTGGAAGAGGGGGATCTTTCGGGAAAGGCCTTCCTGGTAGGTCAGCGCTCCGACATGCCCGCGGTGTTCGCGGCCCTGGACCTGTTGTGCCTCCCCTCTTCCTACGGGGAGGGGTTCCCCAATGTCCTGGGTGAGGCCTTGTCGTGCGGGGTTCCCTGCGTGGCCACGGATGTGGGGGACTCGCAAGCGGTCATGGGGGAATGCGGGCGCATCGTGAAGCCTGGGAATCCGGCGACTTTGGCCGGCGCGATGCTGGAGATCCTGGACTTGCCCGCTGCCGAAGCCGCCGAACTCAAGGTGGCCGGCCGCGAGCGGGTGCGGCGCAAATTCGCCCTGGAATCCATCGCCGGCCTATACGCCGAACTCTACCGATCGGCCTGATCCAGCTCCATCCCGCGGGTCTGCGGGGTGACCGGGAGGCGGGTCAGGGCGGCATCATGCCGGCGACAGCCGAAAAGTCCCCGCCGTCATTTGCCAGGGATCGTTTCGGCCGTTAGTTTCTCCTCTCGTGAGTCTGCGCAAGGCTCCCCGCGGCATCATGGTACGACAGGAAAGGAACAGCGATGGCACAGGATCCCAAGAGCAAGAACATCACCTGGACCGACGGTGAGGTCAACCATGCCGCGCGTGTCCAGCGCAACGGTCACAAGGCGGCCATCCTGTGGTTCACGGGTCTTTCGGGATCCGGGAAATCCACCTTGGCGATGTCGGTGGAAAAGGAACTCTTTTTGCGACGCTGCCGTACCTACATCCTCGACGGGGACAACATCCGCTTCGGCCTGAACCGGGATCTTGGCTTCAGCCCGGAGGACCGGACCGAAAACATCCGCCGCATCGGCGAAGTGGCCAACCTGATGATGGATGCGGGCACCATCTGCCTGACGGCCTTCATCTCCCCGTACCGCGTCGACCGGCAGGGTTCCAGGGAAATCGCCCCGGAGGGCTCCTTCATCGAGGTTTACACCAAGTGTTCCCTCGAGGAATGCGAGCGGCGGGATCCCAAAGGGCTGTACAAGAAGGCGCGCGCCGGCGAGATTCCCGAATTCACGGGTATCAGCGCCCCCTACGAAGAGCCCGTAAACGCTGAAATCGTGCTTGAGACGGACAAATTCAACGTTGAGGAATGCTCCCGGCAGGTCGTGGACTACCTGATCGAAAAGAAGATCCTCGAAGTCAACGATATCTGAGGTTTTCGCCCGGCGGTCCCCCGGATGGCTACAGTGCTCCGCCAGAGGCCCTTTTGCCGATTTTCCTTGCGAATCCGGCCATTGTCCTCTATTTTTCCGCTCGGCTCGACCGGTTCGGGAACCTACTTCCGATCCGGTCGTTTGCCGGCATTCAATCTTGTGGGTCGGCACCAAGGCTCGGACCGTGCCCCTCGATTTCCTGAGGGC
>CBDURF010000203.1:0-5699 GCA_965369705.1 uncultured bacterium | reverse complement strand
CACTACATCTGGTATCGGGGAGAGTCAAGTGCATAGCCCCATATATTTATTGTCAGATACTCAGTAAAGTAAACAAATATGTTGTCAAACACGCAGCCATTGACAACAAAAATGTTGTCCCAAATCGCCCCCCGGGGGCGATTTTCGCAGTGAAATTTTTTTTCCATGCGTACAAACCCGCCGGCGGGTTTTCCTACCTTGAGATCCCATATCCCAGCGTGCCTGGAATCGTCGCACAAGACGTTCATCCTGTTGGACATAATTTCAGAGGCACAACCTAATCAATACAGGCCGGATTATCTGTTTAAACTTGGATTTTTTCCGCCCTCCCTTCCACATAGGTGAGGAAGAATTTTTTTGCATTCAAAAATGTTAAGTTTTTAAATCTCAATGGGTTATTCCTGGAGAGTGCCCCCGGGGGCACTTCTGCCGGCTGCCCGGGCGAAAAACCCGAACACTGGAGATTGGGGCAAAAGGGTTTGAAATTCCGCCAGACACGATTTCAGAGGCATGACTAATATTTTAATAAACAAGAGGAATCCGAACCTGTTTCTGCTACTATTGGCGGGCGTCCCGGTCCAGGCGCTCGGGATGGCATCGGCTTCGCGTGGTTTTAATCCTTTGGTTGATCGGAGTGGGAAAAAATGGCGATTCGGATGTCCCCATCATTCATGATTTGTGGTTTTGCATTCTGGGGGCTCCTGTCCCTCTTCGGCACGGGATCGGTTCAGGCGCAGGTCCTGGTGGCCAACGACGACAGTTTCAGCATCCCCTTCGGGGAGCCTCTCGTTGTGGAAGCCTTTGGGATCCTCGACAATGACCTTCTTGACGGGGAAGCCGCGGGAGAAAACGGGGCAACGTCCGAACTGGTTACCGATGTCAGCCATGGAACCCTGACCCTGAATCCTGATGGATCCTTCAGCTACTCCCCCGGCGCCACCTTCGACGGAACCGACAACTTCGTCTACCGTGCCGTTTTCGCGGCCGTTTCAGCCCAGGCGACCGTCACCCTGTCCGCCTGCAGCGGCGGTCCGGACGTCTTCACCTGCTGGAATGAAACCGCCTTTCTCGCCAAGGCGGCCGAATCCGGTCTGGCCAGTTTCCAGGAGGGATTCGAAGACAATGCCGCATGGGGGCTCGCCCGGTCTCCACTGGCCGTACCGGTTGTCAACAGCCAGGGTATCCAATGGATGACCAACCATTCGGGTGCACCTTCCTTCAATGACATCACAACTGGCCCCGGTCCGGCCAGAACCGGCCTGTGGGGCGTCTTCGATCCTGGTCACGGCTACGCCACCGGTACACCGGCCGAATGCGACGTCGACATCCCACCCACACACTGCCTCTACTTCGATGGTTTTACGGGAATCCGGGAACCCGGGCACGGGGTGCTCCATGGTGTCGGGGGGTACATCACCGGAATATTCGGCGCCAATGTCGGGATCGTACTCGATGGAGGAATTCCCATCGGCGGCGGCAAGATCACCGGCGGCCATCAGTTTTTCGGCGTGATCGACACCAGGGCCACCGGATTCACTCAATTCGAATTTCGTGAACTCGACGGCAAAGTCGGGCAAGCATTGTTCATCTTCGGTGATGATTTCACCCTTCTGACGCCTGCCCCGTCCCCGGTCGAAGAGACGCGGGCCGGCAGTTCACGGGTTTTCTTTGCGGGAGCGGGCCCGAACCCTTCGAACGGCAGGACATCGCTGCGCTTTTCCACGCCCGTGCAGGCTGATATCCAATTGACCATCTATGACGTGAGAGGTCGGCTGGTTCGCAGTTTGGCGAACGGAACCCGGGGAATCGGCTCACATGTCGTCAACTGGGACGGGCGGGACCGTGATGGAAGAAGTGTCCCGGCCGGAACCTACTTCGGGAGACTGATCGTCGATATCGACGGGAAACAGGATGTTCAGGTCCGGAAAATGGTGATTACTCATTAGAAAATGCGGCGGCATGGACAGAGAGACGAAATCCCTGTTCCTGTTCCGGCGGTTCGCCTAGTATGGGATTGGTCGAAAAATCACCCCCTCATACCGAAAGGCCGACCAACCCATGACGCCCAGCAGCGCGCCTGCTCCGCGCAACCCCCTCCTGCCCCGAATCCTGACCGCCATCGAAAAAGTGGGCAATGCCCTACCACATCCGGCCACGTTGTTCGCCATTCTCGCCGGGTCCGTCATCTTCCTGTCCTGGCTGCTGAGCGAACTGGGGTTGACGGCGATCCACCCCAAGGACGGTTCGCTCATCGAACCGATCAACCTGATTTCGCGCGCGGGCCTGCACTGGATCCTGGACAATACCGTCGAAAATTACACGGGGTTCGCCCCACTGGGCACGGTGCTGGTCGCGTTGCTGGGTATCGGGGTCGCCGAAAAGAGCGGCCTGATCGCCACGAGCCTGAGGCTTCTGGTGCACGCGGCTCCGCGGCGCCTTTTGACCTTCGTGATCGTATTGGCGGGAGTGATGTCCAACATGGCCAGCGACGTGGGCTACGTTCTGCTGGTGCCCTTGGGCGCGATCATCTTCCTGTCCGTCGGCCGGCATCCCATCGCGGGCTTGGCCGCGGCCTTCGCCGGTGTTTCGGGTGGTTTCAGCGCCAACCTCCTGCTGGGCACCATCGACCCCCTGCTGGCCGGCATCACCCAGGAGGCGGGCCGGATCATCGATCCCGAGTACACGGTCACGCCTGCCTGCAACTACTACTTCATGTTCGTGTCGACCTTTATCATCGCCGCCCTCGGCACCTGGGTCACCGAAAAGATCGTGGTGCCGCGGCTCGGCGCATACAAGGGACAGACCGAAGAGCAGTCCGAGGATCTCGAGCCGCTGACGTCGGCGGAAAAAAAGGGGCTCAGGTGGGCTTTGGTCGTCAACCTGCTGCTGGTTGCGGTGGTGGTTTGGGGGCTGGCCCCGGCGGACGGCTTCCTGCGGAACATCGACACCGGCAGCGTGCTGCACTCGCCCTTCATGCACGGCATCGTGACCTTCATCTTCCTCGGCGGCCTGCTGGCCGGTCTGACCTATGGACTGGCCGCCGGCACCTTCAAGAGCGACAGCGACGTGGTCGAAGGCATGAAGGAGTCCATGGAGACGCTCGGCCTGTTCCTGGTCCTGGTGTTCTTCGCCGCCCAGTTCGTGGCCTATTTCAAATACACCAACCTCGGCATGATCGTTGCCATCAAGGGCGCCGGGGCTTTGAAAGCCTCGGGGCTGGGGCCCATCCCCCTGATGCTTTCGTTCATCATTCTGTCCGCTGCGCTCAACATGACCATGGGCAGCGCCTCGGCCAAGTGGGCTTTCATGGCGCCGGTGTTCGTGCCCATGTTCATGCTGCTGGGCTACTCCCCCGAACTGGTGCAGGGGGTCTACCGGATCGGCGACAGCACGACCAACATGATCTCGCCCATGATGTCGTTCTTCGCCCTGATCGTGGCCTTCGTCCAGAAGTATGACGCCAAGGCCGGCATCGGGACGGTCATCGCCACCATGCTGCCCTATTCGGTTGCCTTCACGGTGGGGTGGATGCTGCTGCTGGTGATCTGGATTCTGCTGGGCCTGCCGCTGGGTCCGGGAGCGGGATTGTATCTCGCAGGCTAATGGTTGTGCCCCTGAAATTGTGTCTTGCGGGGAACCGATCCGCCGGCGGGTTTTTAGCGAAATTCCCCACCGAGACCAGTCGGCAAAACCGTCCGCCAAACCCCTCAGGGCTTGGTGGACGGATGAAATGAAAACCAAAAAGAGACGCGGACTATTTCACCAGAACCGTCCTCTTCGCCTCGCTGAATTCGCCCACCTCGAACCGGTACAGGTAGACACCGGCCGAAGACATCCGGCCCGCGTCGTCTCGGCCGTCCCAGATCACGTGATGGCTGCCGGCATCGCGGTACTCATCAACCAGGGTCGCCACCAGACGGCCCGCGGTGTCGTACACCTTCAACCGGGCATGACCGGCGATGGCCATCTCGAACGGCAGCCTGGTCGAGGGGTTGAAGGGGTTGGGCACGGCGTTCAGCAGTGCGGTCCGGGAGGGCACGACGCTATCCTGCACCCCGGTCACCTCTGCCGGATCCGCGGCCTCGCTCTCGTTCCCGTTCTGGTCCACCGCACTGATCTTGTAGTAGTGATTCCAGGGATCACTCGACGAGTCCAGCCACTCCATGTCGGTGGTGGCCTCAATCAGGTTGTCCACGTCCGGCACGAAGTCCGGCGTCGAGCCACGGTAGATCCGGAAGTAGCGGAAGTCCTCATCGGGACAGAGCTCCCAGCTGAGCTGATTGCCGCCCGCGGCGTAGGCCACCAACAGACCCTCCGGAACGCTGGGCGGAAGGTTGTCCACCGAGTAGCCCGAGTCCGGGCAGGAATCGAAGAACACCAGAGGCTGGGCTGTTGCCGCCCGCACAAAGAATATGGAATAGTGGATGAACTCGTCCGTCGAGTCGGCCAGCGTGGGTACGATCATGTTGTACTCGGAGTGGCCGTGGGCCGGCACCGCGCCCACGAACTCCCAGCCCCCCACCTTCAACGGGTCGGAGATCCTGGTCCCCTCCACGATCGGCGCGGGCCCGAGAACCGTCCCCTCGGGAAGAGGGTCAATCCGTCGGAATGCCTCGTATTGAAGGATGGGTGTGGACGAGTCCGCGACATCCCGCGGCGAGGCCAGCACGTTCAGCCGGACCACCCGCCCCTGGTCGTTTTCAACATCGACGACCGAAACAAGCGCGGGTATCGGGTACTCGAGAGGGCTGGAGTCCGTGTTGTTGGTCTCGTTGGTCTCGTCCACCAGATCCTGATCGTCGATGAAAGCACCCAGGTAGATGGAGCCCCGGGGACCGCCGTCAGGAATCGTGATCGTCGTGTTGATCACGGCAGGGAAGCCTGGATTGAT
The DNA here is from genome assembly GCA_965369705.1 of uncultured bacterium. GTDB lineage: Bacteria > Krumholzibacteriota > Krumholzibacteriia > LZORAL124-64-63 > LZORAL124-64-63 > JAGLCY01. The sequence goes on along the minus strand of CBDURF010000203.1, from coordinate 808 downwards.
GGGCGCTACTTCGTAGGTGTCCGCCAGGAAGTCGGAAGCGTCGATAGCCGCATCGGTGGAAAGGTAGAAGCCCAAGCGACAGGCCGACGATGCGCCACCGGAAAGGATCTGGACGGTGACAGAGACATCGGAGGGCAGACAGCCGGCCAGCAGCGTGTCGGGGCATGACCAGGCGGTGATTGCCAGGTCAGGCTTATCCAGGCGTTCGATGGTGACGGCCCGCGTCGAACTGTACGCCCCCCCGTCGTCGGCCGTTCGGACCTGGATCCAGTTATCACCAATCACGAGACTCACCGAAGAGGTCCAACTGTTCGTGCCCGTGGCCAGCAGCCACGGCCCGTCATTCACACGGTATTCGACAAAGTCGATGGTGCCGTCGACATCCGTGGCCGTACCCTCGATCGTGTAATCCGTGGTCGCGTACGGCAACACTAAATTGATGGAGGGATGCGTGATGGCCATGGTCGGCGACGTGTTCGACGGCAGACAGCCCGACGTGCTGACCGGATCCAAACTGTTGAGACCCACGTTCCTTCTCACCTGAAATTCGGTGCGTGCATCAAGGGTCGGCGGTGCCCAGCGTGTCAGCAGGTCTGGGAAGGTTCCGATGTCAACCAACTCGATGGTAGCAGGCTGTGTGTCAAATAACAATAACTGGTGTTCGACCACCACCGTCGTACCTGTTACGGGAAAACCAGTTCCATCCCAGCAGTAGTGTATCACGTCACCATCCTGATGTGAGCCCAATGAGATCCAACCCACCGGACTCGTGATACTCGTAATGAGAATATTCGAAGGAGCCGTCATG
>CBDURF010000202.1:0-5782 GCA_965369705.1 uncultured bacterium | reverse complement strand
GGGAGGCGGGGCTGTGGTGCATGTGCGGACGGAGTCGCCGGCACGGTACCGGTAACAAAGGTTGACCGGACGGACCTTCGTATTTAAAGTTAAACTCTCCGCAGCTCCCGCAAAAACGCCGGAATCAAGGGATTTGCCGACACCCGGAAGGATCCGTGAATGGCCGCACCCCAGAAAAAACGCCTCGAGAAAACCGCCCAGACCATGGCCGCCAAGCAGCGCGAGATCTCCATTAGCGAGTTCTTCACCAAGAACCGCCACCTGCTGGGGTTCGACTCGCCGGCCAAGGCCCTGCTGACGACCATCAAGGAGGCCGTGGACAACAGCCTGGACGCCTGTGAAGAAGGCGGCATCCCGCCCATCCTGGAAGTGGAGATCCGCCCCGATAAACCCATGAACCTGGGTGTTGAGCTGAGCAGCCAGGGAGAGGCCGCCACCGTCGAGGCCATCGGAAAGAATGGAAAGAACGGGAAGAACGGGTCAAGCGGGAAAAACGGAAAATCGGTCAACGGCGCCAAACCCGGCGCGAAGAACGAAGAGCGCTACAAGCTGATCGTCGAGGACAACGGGCCCGGGATCGTGAAGGCCCAGATCCCCAAGATCTTCGGTAAGCTGCTTTATGGTTCGAAATTCCATTCGCTGAAGCAGAGCCGCGGGCAACAGGGCATCGGCATCTCGGCCGCCGGCATGTACGGCCAGTTGACGACCGGGCAGCCCGTGACCATCTACAGCCGCACGGGCAAGAATCATCCGGCTCACCGTTTCCAGGTCATGCTCGACATGAAGAAGAACGAGCCGAACATCCTGTCGGGCGAGGAGACCATCTGGGAGAAGGACCACGGCACGCGGATCGAGATCCACCTGACCGGCAGCTACAAACGCGGCCAGCACTCGGTGGACAACTACCTCGAACAGACGGCCATCGCCAACCCTCATCTGCATCTGACCTACCGCAAGCCCAAGGGTGAAGCCGTCGTCTACCCGAACACGACCAAGGAATTGCCACTCGAAGCGGTGGAGATCAAACCCCACCCCTACGGCGTGGAGCTGGGCATCCTGGCCCGCATGCTCAAGGAAACCCAGTGCCGCAACATCAATTCTTTCCTGAAGGACGAGTTCTGCCGCGTCGGGCCCAAGACGGCCGAGCAGATCCTCGAGGGGGCCGGGCTGCCCCCTCGCAAGAATCCCAAACGCCTGGTCCGGGACGATATCCAGAAGCTTCTCGACAGCATCGCTGAGACCAGGATCGCCTCACCGCCGACGGACTGCCTGTCCCCCATCGGCGAGGATCTGGTGATGGCGGGGCTCAAGAGCGGCGTCGAGGCCGAATTCTATACCTCGGTCACCCGGCCGGCGTCGGTGTACCGGGGCAATCCCTTCCAGATCGAGGTCGGCTTGGCCTACGGCGGGAAATTGCCCGGCGACGAGCTGGCCAAGGTGATGCGCTTCGCCAACCGCGTGCCGCTCCTGTACCAGGCCTCGGGTTGCGCCGTGTACAAGGCCGTGCTGACCAGCAACTGGCGTAGCTATGGCCTGCAACAGAGCAGGGGCGCGCTGCCCACCGGTCCGCTGGTGATCCTGATTCACATGGCTTCGGTGTGGGTGCCGTTCACCTCGGAGTCGAAGGAAGCCGTGGCCCACTATCCCGAGATCATCAAGGAGATGAAGCTCGCCCTGCAGGAGGCCGGCCGACGTCTGGGCAAGCACATCAAGCGGCAGGCCCGCGAAAAGGACGCCCTCAAGAAACAGAACTACATCCAGAAGTACATTCCCCACATCGGTGAGGCGCTGCAGGAGATCCTGGCGATTTCCGACGAGGAGAAGGAAGAAGTCATCGCCACGCTGACGGACACTTTGGAACGCAGTCGCAAACTCTAAGGACAAGTACCTTGGCCAAGAAAAAGACCACGAAGAAGGCCGCCAAAAAGAAGGTGACCAAAAAAGTCGCCAAAAAACCGGCTACCAGCCAGGGTGAGCTGAGCTTCGACACCCCTGGTGGGAAAAAGAAGGCGACGACAAAAACGACCGCGCCCACAACGAAGGTTGCCGGCAGAAAACCCGCCGCCACCGCCGCGGCCGGTCCTCCGCGCACCAGTACCACGGGGAACGAACCCCGCAAGCAATCCTTCAGCCCCGTGTCCCGGCGTATCCGTAGCGAGTCGAACATCATCCGGCAGAAGATCCTGCTCGGCGACAAGCCCACGATGAAGTTCCCCCTGCGTTCGCTGGCCAACGTTACCTACAACTCGTCGATCGGCTATTTCAAACTCAAGGGCAAGAAGAAGGAGCGCGCACTGACGGTGAACACCGTCAAGACCTTCGCCCAGACATTGAAGATGATGGCGCTGTCCAAGGAATTGATCGAGACCGACGACATCGCCACCAAGCGGGAGGCCTACTACGTCTCGAAGAACTGGGAAGAGGCCCGTTTCAAGGAACAGCCCGAATCGGACACGGTGATGGAGGACGTCGAGGCCTTCTTCGGCGTCAACCGTGAGCAGCTCGGGTTCGTGCCCGAGGAAAAGGGCGGCGACGTGGCCGGCCGTCTGGTCGTCATCGACCACGACCGGGACACCGGCGAGGAGCTCCGGATCGACTGCACCCGGTTCGGCAGCGGGGCCTACAGCATCCCCATCTCGGTGGAGGATCTGAAATTCGAGACCGATGCCCAGTTCATCCTGTGCATCGAAACCGCCGGCATGTTCCAGCGGCTGGTCAAACACAACTACTGGAAGACCGCCGACTGCATCCTGATTTCGATGGGCGGAGTGCCGACGCGCGCCTGCCGCCGTTTCGTGCGACGTCTGGCCGACAGCTACGGTCTGCCCGTGTACGTGTTCGTCGACGGGGATCCCTACGGTTTCAGCAACATCTACCGTACCCTGAAGGTCGGCAGCGGCAACGCGGCCCACCTGAACGAGTACTTCTGCGTGCCCCAGGCGCATATGCTCGGCATCACGCCCCAGGACATCATCGACTACGACCTGCCCACCCACCCCTTGAAGGAAGTGGACATCAAGCGGGCCAAGGACGCCCTGAAAAACGATCCCTTCATCCTGCACTACAAGGCCTGGCAACAGGCCCTGGAGCAGATGATCAAGATGGGAGTTCGCGCCGAGCAGCAGGCATTGGCCAAGCACGGTCTGAATTACGTGATCGATGAATATCTGCCGCAGAAGTTGGCGAATGTCGGGCGATTCCTGCCCTAGCCGAAGGACCGATACCTTGCGCGTCATCCTTGTCGTCGAACGAAAACACCTTTTTCCCGGGCTCAGCCCCCAGGGTTTCCTGCCACCCGGGGCCCTGGATCTGGACAACCTGACCAACCACCTGTTCTTCGCCGAACGCGACTACATGGAAGTCAATTCCCATTACAAGCAGATCATCCCCTACTTGATGCTGCAGCGAGGCCAAGGCGATGACACCCGTGTGCTGTGTTACCAACGGCGCACCAAACACACCGAAAAAAGGTTGGGCGGATTGTGGTCGGTGGGTTTCGGCGGGCACATCGAACCGTTGGACCGCGACGACGATCAGGTCGAGACAAACGGCATGGTCATGGCTACCGCGTTGCGGGAAATGGCAGAGGAAACCGGGCTGAATCCCGGCGCCGGCGCCCTGTCGCTGATCGGGTTCATCAACTCCGACAGCGAGGATGTCTCGAGCGTGCACTTCGGCGTGGTCTTCAAGGTGGGCCTGGACGGGTTGGCCGACAACGACCAGCAGATCATGGAACTGGTCAGCGCCCAGGCCGAGCCGCATCAGGCACGGTGGATTCCGGTGAGTGAGCTGAAGAACATGACCGGGCCCGGAAACGGGCCCGACGGCGGCAGCTTCGAGGACTGGTCGCGGATCGCGGTGGACGGCGCGTTCGGCTGACGCCGGTTACTAAAAGAAATACCGCCCGCCGATGGCCACGTTGATATCAAAGTCGGTGTCCGGAGACAGATCCAGGATCGGCACGATCTCAAAGAACACATCGAAGGCGGACTGGGCGAACAGATAGTCCAGCCCAAAGGGAACGCGAACCCCGATATTGCCGTCGGAATTGTCACGGTCCCGGTAACGAACACCGATTCCGTAATAGAAAGGCAGGGCCCCTTTTTCCACGTTGACCATGTCGATTTTGTGCCAGACATAATCGGCATGAAAAGCCATCCCCGAATTCTTGCTCGTCGACCAGGCCAAACCGAAATCGAAAGCGTTTTTCTCGCCCGACCAGAGTTTACCGCTCAACCCACTGGGTTCTCCGAGCATGACACCCAGGCCGAAGCCGGAACTGTTGCTGCCGGCTGTCGCGGTGCCGAAGGAAACCGACATCAGGAAACAAATGGCCAAGATGATGATTTTCTTCATCACAACCCTTTCTTATCAGACCAGTGTTCTGGAACCAGCCACGCACCTTGCCGACGCGGCCATGTCCTCCACCGATGGCGCCTCTTCATTAGGTCAGGGACCTGATTGTAACTTTGAGGAAACACCTGATCAACCTCATTGGCGATCAATTTTTTTCTGTGTCGTCAACCCGGATCATTCTGTTCGCTTTGGGTTCGAAACACCATAACCCACCGATTTCGTGGTGGTTTCTGAAGCCTCAGAATGGCGAAATTGCTGGAATTCCCCCCCTTTGGATGTTACCGTGCTCTTCTGAAGATTCAGTCCGCGAAGTTCGCGAAATATCCGGATCAGTTGTACCAACCAGCAAGGAGTTTGGTGTCATGATCAACAAAATCGGTATCGTAGGCGGCGGCAATATCGGCGGCGTCCTGGTCTCGGAAATCGTCTCCCGCCGGCTGGCCCGCAACGTGGGCCTGGTCGACATCGCTCCGCCCGAATTCGCCAAGGGCAAGTGTCTGGATATCGCCGAAGGCACGCCGGTCTTGGGCAAGGACATCAACCTCGAAGGCAGCAAGACCTACGAGGTGCTGGAAGGCGCCGACTTCGTGATCAACACCGCCGGCGTGCCCCGCAAGGCCAAACCGGACGGCTCCTTCCCCTCGCGCGAGGAACTGCTGGCCACCAACCTGAAGATCACCGACTTCGTGGCCGCCGGCATCAAGAAGTACGCTCCGGGTGCGTTCGTGATCTCCATCGCCAACCCGCTGGACGCCATCGTCTACCGGCTGTTCAAGAAGCTGCGTTGCAAGCCCAACAAGATCATGGGCATGGCCGGGGTCCTGGACTCCGCCCGCTACAAGTACTTCGTGGCCCGGGAGGCCAACGTGTCGGTCGAGAACGTCGAAGCGGTCGTGCTCGGCGGACACGGTGACACCATGGTGCCCATCCGCAGCGCCTGCCGGATCTACGGTCTGCCCGTGGACCAGTTCCTCAGCAAAGCCAAGCTGGCCCAAATCGAAAAGCGCACCCGCGGCGCCGGCGGCGAAGTGGTCGGCCTGCTGGGCAGCGGTTCGGCCTTCGTCAGCCCCGCGGTCAGCGCCCTGGAGATGGTCGAGGCCATCGTCTTCGACAAGCGCAAGATCCTCCCCGCGGCCGCCTACCTGAAGGGTGAATACGGGGTCAAAGGCCTGTTCCTGGGCGTGCCCGTCATCCTGGGCAAGAACGGGATCGAGGAAATCGTCAAGATCAAGCTGACGCCCGAGGAAAAGAAGGCCCTGGGTGTTTCGATCAACGCGGTCAAGAAGACCTGCGCCGCGGTCGACAAAGTCAGGTAACGCGACGGCTTGACTTGCCGAGTGAGCACCGCCGGACTCCCTGCCGCCAGGGGGTCCGGTGTTTTTTGGGTGGGTTCGTGTTGCCCCGCATTGTCCCAATTGAACATCTG
>CBDURF010000201.1:0-5835 GCA_965369705.1 uncultured bacterium | reverse complement strand
GGGGGCCGGCATGGTCAGGCTGTACCATTTCTCCCCGCCCTTCAGGAGGATGGGGCTGCAGTCGTAGCTCTGGAGGAAGTTGAATTTTCCGAACAGGTTGTCTTCGAAGATCGATTCCGCCTGGTCGACATCCACCTCGGTAGCCACTCCCGGCTCGCAGACCATGAACGGGACCCCGACGTAGCGGCAGGAATATTCCAGGTTGTAGGGACCTTCGGCGAAGTTGCCGCCACTTCCCGCCCCGTCGATGATCAGGTAGTAGGACCCGCCGGTCAGGGTGGCGGTCAGTTCGGTGTTCGCACCGATGAGGCACGAATCCGTGTCGCACCCGCTCAGCAGGAAAAGGTCGTGGTCGATGAGGGGATCAATGTCCCGGAATCCCGCCCAGAACTCCAGGGTGTCACCCGGGGCCACATCCAGCTGGTAGATGTGTTCGGGGCCCATTTCCTGCCAGGGGGCGCAGGGGTAGTTGTCGATGAGGTTGCCGCCGCCGGTGGTGTCGTCAACCAGGTTGTTGGACAGCAAGACGGTGAGGGGGATGATTAACTTGGGTGTGCAGTCGAAGACCGTCCGGGTCGGCGCGTAGGCGGGGTCCGCCGGTTTGGTGTCCCCGTCGCCGGTGACGTGCAGGACGGCCCCGGAGAGCGACCCCGCCCACAGCAGGATGCACCAGCACACAAGCAACATGTTGCGGAATAATGACATATCAGGAATTTCCCGTCGGCTACTCAGGGGAGTCCGGGTGAAATGTCCTCCAGTTCGGGCCATTCTCGATAAATCTAGCATATCCCGGACCGGGAAGCTAATTCCTGTCCCGCAGGTTCCCACGCCGCGGGATTTCAGTTTTCAGACTTTGACGTCTGAATAGGAGACACCATATTCTATCCTGATCGCCCAGGGGCCGCTCAGGGACGGTTCCTTCCTTGCCCACGGACTCTGCCCAAGGAGCCTGGAAATGAAAGTCAACTTCGTCGACCTCAAAGCCCAGTACCAGACCATCAAATCGGAAGTGGACCAAGCCATCATGGGCGTGGTCGAAAGCTGCGCCTTCGTCAATTCGCGTTCCTTCGAGGCGGACTTCGCAGCCTACATCGGCGCCGAGCACTGCATAGGGTGTGGCAACGGGACCGATGCCCTGTTCATGGCCATGCAGAGTCTCGGCCTGGGCAGGGGAGACGAGGTCATCACCGCCGTGAACACCTTCATCGCCACGGCCGAGGGCATCGGCTGGACGGGAGCCACGCCGGTGTTCGTCGACTGCGACCCGGTGACCTACAACATCGATCCGGCCAAGATCGAAGCCGCCATCACGGATAAGACCAAGGCCATCGTGCCGGTGCACTTGTACGGGCAGCCGGCGGACATGGATCCCATCCTGGAAATCGCCGAAAAACACAACCTGGTCGTCATCGAGGACGCCGCCCAGGCCCACGGCGCCACCTACAAGGGCCGGAAGATCGGCAACTTCGGCAAGGTGGCCTGCTTCAGCTTCTACCCCGGCAAGAACCTGGGCGCCTACGGGGACGCCGGGGCCGTCATCACCGACGACGAGAAGTTGGCGACCCGGATCCGCAAACTCAGCGACCACGGCAGCAACGTGAAATACCAGCATGACTTCGAGGGCGTCAACAGCCGCCTGGACGGGATCCAGGGCGCAGTGCTGTCGGTCAAGCTGCGTCACCTGGACAAGTGGAGCGACCGGCGGATCGAGGTGGCCGCTCGGTACAACGAGGGTCTGAAGGACGTCTGCGTCACCCCCGTGACCGTGGGCGGCGTCCGGCATGTCTTCCACCTGTACGTGATCCAGGTGAACAACCGCGAAGAACTCATGAATCACCTGCAGGAGCAGGATATCGCCAGCGGAATCCACTACCCGGTGCCTCTGGCGGCCACCCCGGCCTATGCCGGCCTGGGTTACAAATCGGATCAGTTCCCCGTGGCGTACGGCATCGCCGATAAGATCGTCAGTCTGCCCATGCACGGCGATCTGACCGATGAGGATGTCGATCTGGTGATCAATGAGATTCGAAAGGTGGCCAAATAGAGGGATCTTTCCCTTATGGGCGGGTTTCGGTCCGCCCTCCCTTTTACCATGCTGAAAAATTCCTTCACAATATACGGCTCGAAAATGTTGGGATACGCCATACGGCTGATTTTGCCGTATTTCCTGGTGCGTATCCTGAGCATGGCCGACTTCGGCGCCTACCGGCAGTTTTTCCTGATCGAGGTCACGATCGCAGCCATTTTCCAGCTCGGCGTCAACCAGTCCCTCTACTATTTCATACCCCGGGACGTGAAAAATTCCGGGGCCTATTTCCTGAACAGTCTTTTTCTGAACGTCTTCATCTTCGCCTTGGTTTATGGGGTTCTGTGGAACTTTTCCGGCCCCGTGAGCCGGGCATTGAACATGCCCCTGCTGGTCGACCATTTCTGGCAGGTGCTCGGATTCACCATTTTCCTGATGCTGGTGGTCGCCGCCGATTCCTTCCTGGTCGCGCGGCAGCACGTCAAGGCCGCCGCCGTGTTCCAGATCGTCAACCAGCTGAACCTCAGCCTGGTGACACTCCTGGTCACGTATATCTACCGGGATATCGGGGTCGTCTTCACCACCATGGCCTTTGTGGTCTTTTTCAACTTCCTGGTCATGGCCGGGTACATCCATTTCAAACTGAATGGATTCCACGCCGAGAAATATTTCTTCGGGATCGGAACCCAGATCAGGTACGGCGTCGTGCTCGGTCTGGGAGGGACCCTCTGGGTGCTCCAGACCCGCATCCATGAATTGATGGTGACGCGCTACTTCGGTCAGGAGATGTACGCGGTCTATTCTGCGGGATGCACCAATATTCCCATCGTGGACATGTTTCTCCAGTCGGTGGCCGTGGTGACCCTGGGGCAGTTCGCCCTCCTGGAAAAACAGGGTGACTGGGACGGCATCCAGAAACTCTACCGCCAGATCCAGGCCAGTATGTTCGGCGTGACCATTCCCGGGATCCTGCTCCTGTTGGCCGTTTCCAAGCCCTTGATCCTGTTCATGTTCACGGACAACTACGCCGAAGCCGTCGATATCTTCCGGGTCAACACGCTGTTGAAGATATCCATGGTCTGGAACGCCCACCTGATCCTGCGGGCCATGAACAAGAACAACATCGTGGTCTATGTGAACCTGATTTCTGTGGCGGTGACGCCGTTTTTCCTTTATCTGGGGATGAAGACCATGGGCCTGCAGGGGGTCATCTGGGCCCAGTTCTTCACGATGGTGGGATCCCGCATCGGGTTCCAACTCACCTACAACCGAATTTCCGGGCATCCCCTACCCTTTCTGGCCCGGTTCGGGGACGTCATGGAGTTCTACCGGAAAGGCTGGAACAAGGGGCTCACCTTGGTCGGCCGGAGTGGGGAATCCGGGGAATGAAGGGTTCTCAGGTGGTTTAAACGCTCTTTCCTAACCAAAATCTGGGCAATTTTGTGGAAAAATCACCGGGAACCTGCTATCATTATCCGGTGTATGGAAATCGGGGCCGGGTCCAGCCGGGCCCCGACTGAATATTACCGGACTCATGCTTGCCTCTCCGCCTGGTCTTTGTGGGAGTTTATCCAGCATAATTGGTAAAGAAAATACGGTTGCAAACGATAACATCAATGGCGTCGGGATACCTTGTTGTATCCAATTCTCCTTTGGGTTAGGTAGTTGTCAGCCGCCTGCCGAAGTATGTTGTAAGTGGCGCCAGTCCTTGTGATGGAGAAGTTGCGTGTCCAAGATATTCGAAGCCTACAGGAAAAAGGTCGGCGGCCTGTCCGATTTGTCCCTTGAAATCGGCAAGGCGGGGTCTGTTACCCTGTATCCGTCGCCCGAGGGTTCCCAGCAAAGCGATTTCAACAAACTGGCCAACCGGCTGCTCGGGCTGCGCCTGGAGAACCGGGGAGCCGTGCTTTCCTTCGGGTCCTCGGCCTCGGGCGAAGGCGCCAGTTTCGTCTCGTATAACGCCGCCATGGTCCTGGCCACGATCTATCACCAGAAGGTCGCCTGGATCGACGGCAACTTCCTGTCCCCGCAGAAAAAACTTCTCGGCCAGAATCGGAACACCTTCAGCTCACTGCTGCGGGACCCCGGCAAGATCGATGACATCATAGCTTCCGACAATCCCCTTCTGATTCCCGGCGGCGCCGACCTGATGGGAGCCCGGGGCCTGGTCGCCGACCGCAGCTACCGCGATCTCCTGGCGAATTTCGCGCGGCGGTTCGATTTCACCATCATCGATCTGCCACCCATCCTGAATTCCACGGACGCCGCCCTGATGGCGGCGGAAACTGACGGTCTGCTGCTGGTCATCGAGCAGAAGTACCTCAAGAGGGAAGTCATCGAACACGGGATCCAGGGACTGAGGGACAAGGGCGTCCAGGTGCTGGGTTCGGTCATCAATCGCAGGACCTTTGATCTTCCCAAGGTCATTTACGATCGGTTGTAGGGTGAGGTTGAGAATGTTCAGAAAAGGTTCGGCTTTTTTGTTCCTGATCGCGGGCCTGGCAACGCTGCTGGTTCTGGGAGGGTGCGGCGGAGGCCCCTCAACGGTTGTTCGGAGCGATTTCGTCGAGTTCACCCCGGAACAGAAAGCCGAAATCGACGCCAAGGCCGGCGACGAATACCGGATCCAGGAGGGGGACATTATCAAGGTGGCCTTCGCCTATCAAAAGGAACTGAACCAGGAGAATGTCCTGGTGCTGAACGACGGATCAGTCGGCCTTATCGGGGTCGACCGCCTGGAACTGGCCGGCCTGACCATGACGGAAGCTGATTCTCTTGTCACTCAAGCGTATGCCCGGGATTACCGGGATCCGGACCTCTCCATCATCATGACGGAGTCGCAGGGTCGCCAGGTCTACGTACTCGGCGAGGTCATCAGACCAGGGCTGCATGCGGTACCGCCCGGCGGGCTCGACATCATCGGCGCCATCACCGTGGCCGGAGGGTTTTCCCAACATGCAGCCAAGAGCGGTACGATTCTCGTCAGGGTGACGGACGAGGGTTATCTGGTCCAGGAAATCGATCTGGATGGTTTTGCCTCGGTCAGCTACGCCGCCCTTGGTGTGGTTTCTCTCCAGGCCTATGACGTTGTTTATGTGCCCCGGTCCAGGATCGGTGATTTTGACTATTTCTCGAGAACCGTGCTTGCAGGCCTCGTGAATATCACCAGGCTCGCCGTCGATGTGAAGTATCTCGGCCAGGGCGGCTTCGGAAGGTTCTAATGGTCATGTTGGGAATCGTACCCGAAAAAATTCATGCCGGCACTGCGGGCTCACAGGGCATTTCCTTGCGTGACATCGTCTTCACGCTGTTCCGCCGCCGCTGGATCATCCTGGTCATCGCCCTGCCCATCATCGCCCTGGGCGGCATCAGTCTGTTCCGCCAGACAGGGGCCTACACCGGAGCATCCCGGGTCCTGGTGGAACTACGTAAAGTCGATCTGCCCCAGTGGAACACCGCCGGTCGGGCCATTGATTTTGATCGGGAGTTGAGTACCCTGATCAACATCGCCATGAGTTTGCCCGTGGGTGAGGTAGCGGCCTATGCTCTGAGGGATTCCATCGAGGTTTTGAGGGAATTGGATCCCAGAATGGTGGGTTTGGAAGGCCAAGGCGATTTGCAGGAATTTCTGGTGAATGGACTGGATGTTACGACCATCGGGGAATCCAACATCCTGGAATTCCGGTTCACATCCATTCATCCCCGGATCGCCCTCATGGCATCCGGCGCCCTTCGCGACGCCTTTGTGGCTTATCATGTCCACGGTCGCAAGGATACCGACGCCATTACCTACTATGACGAGCAGATTT